>CAZSHJ010000056.1:0-11174 GCA_964606745.1 uncultured Thermoplasmatales archaeon
CATCTGCGGGTCTTACGCTTCGCTACAGACCACGCAGCATTCCCAGCCTAATTTCATAAAATCATCGCCATCAACGCAAAAATCATTCCAATTCCTTGTTTCAGGGTAATCGGTTCTTTCAGTATCAGAAATGCCAGGATTATTGTGATCAGGGGATATAGGGCGGTTGTGGTAACAACGACAGATGTTTTTCCCCTGCTGACCGCAAGGATGAAAAATAACGCACCCAATGTTCCGGCTATTCCGGTTAGAATTGCAAAGGTTATTCCTTTTGCATGAAATTCGGGTTTAAATTTTATAAAGGATAGGACAATGATGCCAACAATAATTGCACCAATGACTTCATAGACCAAAACACTCTTGGGGTTGATGTAATTGGTGGCTAGTTTTGGAAAAAATCCCCAGAATCCCCATATCAATAAGGCAAGTATTGCAAATATAAGCCAGCTATCCATTTTTAACACCATATCGTATTTATTGGAATTGGCAGTATATTTAAATTCTTTCCGAACGGCAGTATATGATTCAATATATTTGAAACGTGTATCCAATATCGGTGTGGTGATAAAAATGGGTAAATTGACATGGGGAATGGTAATGCCCATACTGGCAATCGTTCCGTGATTTTATTGCAGTATATTCCAAGTAAATCAGATCGCTCTTGCCTTCTTTTGCAATTCTTATCAACTGCAGATTTAAACGCAGATGCATGACATTATTCCGGAAGAAGAACCATCGCCGTTGGTTATCAGGAAAATATTAAATTGATATAACTGTCGAGGTTTGTTTTGAAAGACTAATGAGACGATAAAAAGATCTTACATCTCTTTCTTTTCCCTTTCCCTTGCCCTCAATTCGATCCTTCTGATTTTACCGCTTATTGTTTTTGGCAGTTCATCTAGGAATTCTATCTCTCTCGGGTATTTGTAAGGGGCTGTCTCTTTTTTCACAAATGTCTGGAGTTCCTTCATCATCTCATCGCTCGGTTCGTACCCCTTTGCAAGAATAACAAACGCCTTCACTATATTTCCTCTTATTTTGTCGGGAGATGCCACGACCGCCGCCTCCATCACTGCCGGGTGCTTAACCAGTGCGTCCTCCACTTCGAAGGGGCCAATGCGGTAGCCCGATGCCTTTATCACATCGTCAGCCCTTCCCTCGAACCAGAAGTAGCCGTCCTCATCCATATTTGCAAGGTCACCGGTCAAATACCAGCCGTTGACCGCTATCTCTTCCAGTGTCTTTCCTCCCCAGTAGCCGACCATGAGACCCGGGTGAGATATGGGTACGGCAATCTGCCCCACCTTTCCCGGCGGAAGAACGTTGCCATCTTCGTCAACAATCTTTACACCGGAGCCTGGCATCGGCTTTCCCATGGAGCCGTATCTCATCTCTATGCCGTGGTAATTGCAGACGAGTCCCGATGTTTCAGTCTGTCCGTATCCGTCGTATATCCCCAGCCCGTATGCCTTCTTGAAGCGATCTATGACTTCCCTGTTCAGAGCTTCTCCCGCACTTAGAAATTTATTCATGTCGCTGAGGTCGTATGCCTCCAAGTCTTCCTGTGCCCATATTCTATATTCCGTGGGAGTTGAGCATAGTTTGTTAACCCGGTATTTCTCCATCAACCTGAGGAATTTTTGGGGGTTGAAACGGCCCTTGTAAATTATCTGGGATGCGCCTATTGTGAGCATCACGCCGAGAGGACTCCAGAACCATTTTGCCCATCCCGGGGAAGTGGTTGACCAGAGAAGTTCGTCCGGTTTAGCATCCCACCAGTAGACGGTATTCGTTTTATTGAAGCAGTACATCCACTTGTGATCGTGCAGCACCCCCTTCGGGTCGCCCGTTGTTCCCGATGTATAATTTATTGTCATGATATCCGTCGCCTTCACATCCACTTTATCGAAATTTCTCGATGCGTTTTTTGTTTCATCTGCATATGAAAGCCATCCTTCTTTTTTCCCTCCGACCATTATAAAATTCTTAAGAGTTGTTTTATCTTTTATGGTGTCGATATATTCTGCTGCGGCAGGGGATGCAACTATTGTTTCCGCCCCGCAGTTGTTTGCCCTGTACTCCACATCTTTCTCCCTTAACATCTCGGGGCACGGAACGATTATGGCCCCCAGTTTGAAGGCACCGATTTGAGCCGAAAAAACTTCCGGAAGTCTTGGGAGAGTCACCATAATTCTGTCCCCTTTTTTCAAGCCGAGACTCTTAAGTACATTTGCAAATCTGTTGGCATCATCCCTCAGTTTCCAGTAAGGTATTATCTTTTCATCGTCATCTTCGCTTTCCCAGTATATGGCAATTTTCCCCCTGTCCTTTGCATGTTTGTCAATGGCGTTTGCTATTGTGTAATACTCGGGGATGTTCCACTTAAAACTTTCATTCGATTCCTTGTAATTATTCATGTCTTTCACTGCTTTTTGGATGGGAACAATACATTTAACCATTTCGCTCTCAATTTTTCGTCAATATTTTATACAACAAGGCGTATCTTTACTGGTGTTTGGAAAGTACGACTTGAATGAAAAGTTGAAGGAGCAGGACATCGAAATCACGATGGAGGGCAGGGGAAAAAGGAGAAAGTATTACAGGAAGGCGAGCGGCGAGGAAGTCGAGAAAATCATATATGCAGATGGCGGTAACCTTGTTGTCTGTCCGGTCGAGCCGGTCAATATTCCGGACATGACAATATCGGAACATCTCTTGATAGAGTTCGACAAGCCATTTGTTATCGAGCCAGATACCAAAGACACTTTTTATGCAAAATTTCCTGTAGAAGTGGGTGTTTTTCTCGTTGATAAAAAAGATGTGGAGCAGATAGATATATTCACGAAAACAAAACCCAAATACACGCTGTACGGTCCGCCTGAGCATGGTGTGATATGCAAGTGGTGGAAAAGCGAGATATACACTGAAAAGCCGGAGGTGGACAGGCTATATGAGGGCATAATAAAGGTGGATATGACCAACAATTACTGCGAATGGACAGAGATGAAAAAAATAGTATTCAGGGCATTTGATATGAAGATTTTTTATGACGACTACGCCTATATGCATGCATATCTAAAAATTCTGAAAAAGGCGATGGGGGAAACCACTTTCAATTCAAGAAAACCCAGAAACATGCAGGAATCATTAGATATATACCTTGCGAAGGGAATAAAAAAATTGGAGAAGAAGTTTGTAATGGAATGGAGGTTTAAATGATGTGGAGCTCATTGGATAGCATCCTTCAATCAAAGGTTGGAGGCATAACGGTAATTAACATCTTTACCTTCGCCCTCATCCTTCTGATTTCCGTGATACTGGGAAAGGTGGTCAGGCTAAATCTGCACAGGATACTCAGGGAAAAAATACCCATCACAACACTTGTTGTACTTGAGAAGATGTCGTACTACATCATAGTTTTCATCGGATTCATGGTGGCTCTGCCCTACGTCGGATTTTCCCTGAGCGGGCTGCTCGTGGCCGGCGGCATAATTGGCATAGTCATAGGATTTGCGAGCCAGACTGTAGTTTCCAATCTGATAAGCGGTATATTTCTGATAATAGAAAAGCCCATGAATGTAGGGGACGGGGTCAACATAGGGGATGTGAGCGGGGTTGTGGAAGATGTAAGGATTTTATCCACTACTGTGAGAACGTATGACGGCGTTTATGTGCGTTTGCCGAACGACAAGGTTTTCAGTTCCAACATACAGAATTATGTTGCCCACGAGGCGAGAAGGTTTAGCTACACGGTAGGGATAAGCTACAGTGATGATGCAGAAAAGGCGGTCGAGATAATTGAAAAGTTGCTTGACGAACATCCACTGGTATTGAAGGAGCCGTCCCCGTCGATTTTTGTTGAAGAACTCGGAGACAGCAGCGTTAATCTGACTGTAAAAGTGTGGGCCCCCTCCAGTCACTGGTACGGCGTCTATACTGAAATGCTATGGAAAATCAAGGTTGCGCTTGAGAAGGAAGGCATTGAGGTACCGTTCCCGCAGCATGTTGTGCATATGGCAAAAGAAGGAAAATAAATAGGAGCAAGAATGGGCGAAAATGGAGACAACAAAAGAGGAACATTTAAAGAGAAGTATATGTAGCACTTCCCTCGGATATAATTACGAAAAGGAAGGATATGTGACATTAATGTCAGATATACCGAAGTTAGACGAAATTCACTTCGCCCTGTTTTAAAAGAAACATTAATAACCAACGATAATCATGCTGACAATATGGCCAAGGAATCTGATATCTTAAAAATAGTAAAAGAAGATATATTGGAAGTAGTAGGCAGGAAGAACAAAAGGACTCCACTAAAATTTATGAAACTAGAAGTTACTGTTTCTCATTCTTTTGTGTCTAAAGCAATAAAGGAACTTGAAGAAGAGGGTTTGCTTAAGATTTCTTCAGAAAAAAGACCTAGGAAAGAGTATGTACAACTGACAAAAGAAGGACAAGTAAGAGCAAATGTTGTTATCAAAAAGCATTCTATTCTCGAAAAGTATTTTAAGGAAAGAAGAAGTGAAGAAGAGGCAATCAAGACAACTAATATTTTAGAGCATTATATTTCTACAGAAGCTATTGATACTATCAAAAAACTATCTACTTTCAAAAAGAAAGGTCTTCCTTTAACAGAATTTAAACAAGAAGAAGGCTTGATTGCGGATATTAATCTTGACATTGGATTATTTGAGAGGGCGATCAGTATGGGGGTATATCCAGGAGAAAGAATAAGGATAACTAATAAAATTCCAAATGGCATCATTATTGAAATAAAAAACAAAAAATTTGCCCTGGACAAAGATATAGCAAAAGAAATTAAAGTGTTAGAATATGAAAAAATTTAAAATACTTTTAATCGGCCAGCCAAACGTAGGAAAATCTTCGTTGCTTAATGTATTAGTTGGTCCAAGGGTTACAGTATCCAATTATCCTGGAACTACTGTTGAGGTAACTAAAGCCAAAAAGAAAATTGATAATACGGAAATTGAGTTTGTAGATACCCCTGGGATATACTCTATTTCTGATAGAAGTGAAGAAGAAAAAGTTACTGAAAAGGCTTTGTTTGAAGAAGAGATAGAGGGAGCAATAACAATTGCTGACGCAACCTCTTTTGAGAGGAGTCTTTATATGGCCTTGCAAATATTAGAGGCTCGGGTGCCTACTATTTTAGCTTTAAATTTTGTAGAAGATGCTAAAAAGAAGGGAATAGAAATTAATTGCGAAAAATTAGAAAAATTACTTGGTATTCCAGTTATTTCTATAAATCCCCTAACCAAGACAGGAATAGATAAACTTGTAGACGCAGTTTTAAAAATTGAAAAAATACCAAAGAGGGCTTTCACTGTTGAATATGATGATCACATAGAAAAGGCGATAAATAAAATATCATCACAGATAAAAGAAACTTCTATACCAAAGAGGTTTATAGCACTAAGGGTTTTAGAGAGAGATGAAGATTTTTATAAATATTTGAAGGACGAGAGAGTGATTGAAGATGCTAAAGAAAACCTAAAAGAACATCCAAAAGTTGCAGAGGATATATCTATAACCCGATATGGCACGGCTGCGTTTATTGCAGAAAAAGTTACTCAGATAACTCATTTAAGGAAAGAAAAAATTGGGAAAGAAAAAATTGGAGAGAAGATCGACCGAGTTCTTTTGCATAAAACCTGGGGTCTGCTTACTACTGGTTTATTCTTTCTTGCCATCTTCGGAATACTCTTATATCTTGGCAACTTGATACAAGGGGTTCTTATGAGTTCCTCTGAGAGCTTTTTATCCTCTTTTGGCGCAGTGGAACATTCCATTATTGCTACGGTATTAGTTCAGGGTTTAACCGGACTGGTAACAGGCGTTTCTATTGCCTTACCTTATATATTCTTGTTTTACTTGATTTTAGGATTACTAGAAGATACCGGACTTCTCTCTAGGTTTATCGTTAATGCAGAAAGGTTTTTGAAAGAATTAAGTCTGCCTGCAAAAGCATTTATTCCCTTAGCATTAGGGTTAGGTTGTACTGCGCCTGCATGTAGAGCTACTCGAGTCTTGTCGTCTAAAAAAGAACAATTTCATACTGCTTCACTACTTGCTTTTGTGCCTTGTTCTTCAAGAATTGCCATAATAATGGGAATAGTTGGGTTTTACGGGGGAATAATAATCGCTCTTTCTGTTTTTGCTACTTTACTAGTCGCAGGTTTAATCTGGGCTTTTGGAATAAAAAAAATGTTTAATGTAAAGAGTGAGCCATTGCTTTTAGAACTGCCTCCTTACAGAAAGCCCCTGGTTGAAAACGTTCTTGCTAAAAGCTGGATAAGAATGAAAGACTTTGTATATATAGTTATACCCTTATTGGCACTTGGAGGAATAGCTTATGGTATTCTGAATATGGCGGGCCTTACCAGTATTATAATAAAACCTCTTTCACCAATCACTACTTGGTTAGGATTGCCTCCCGCAACTATTATCCCCTTGGTTTTTGGTTTCTTGCAGAAGGATTTAACCGGAGCGATGCTTATATCAGTCCTTGGCAGTAAAATATCCTTAGTGCTAACACCAATTCAAATATATACATTTGGCATAGCAGCCACCATTGGGATTCCATGCATAATTGCTTTAGGAATACTTATTAAAGAATTTGGAATTAAAAAAGCAGCAGCTTTAACAGTATCTTCAATAATTTACGGTTTTTTAATTGCTGGTATAGTCCGGAGAATAATCTCATTTTTTTAATAATGCTTGATATATACAAAAATTTCGGCGGAGCTCCGTGAACTCTACGCTTTGCTTCGGTGCTATCGCACTCATACAACAGCGGATAAAAAACTTCACTTTGTTTCATCCAAATTTTCCTAACCGAAAACTTCATTTATCCCTGACGTTATATATAATCGTGGACTATGGGTAATTACAGTACTTCGGAAAGTAACAAAAAAAGAGCAAAAAACGTGCGTTTTAGGCACACCCAGTAAACCCCTTTCTCATTATGGCGACTGGCATATCCTCACACGAATGGCAAATAAAATCTTACATTCGGAAGTACTGGCTTTCCAAAAATTTATTTAAACAAATGCGTTAAGAGCATTATGCGTCATTCTCTAAAAACAGGATTCAGCTTTGGTCTGACATCGGGCATAATCACCACGCTGGGGCTTATGGTGGGGCTGAATTCAAGTACTCATTCAAGGATTGCAGTCATCGGGGGCATACTGACGATAGCGATAGCCGATTCGCTTTCGGATTCACTGGGCATTCATGTATCGGAGGAATCGGAAAATAAACATTCATCAAAAGAGATATGGGAATCAACTCTCTCAACTTTTCTATCCAAATTTATTTTTGCGATGACGTTTATCATTCCTGTTCTGATGTTGGATCTTGAGGTTGCCATTGCCGTGAGCGTGGTGTGGGGTTTATCCCTGCTCGGCATCTTCAGCTTCTACATTGCCAGGGAACAAAGAGTAAAACCCTGGAAGGTGGTAATGGAGCATCTGTTCATCTCGCTGGCGGTCATAATCGTAACAAACTATGTCGGCGTTTTAATCGGGTCAACATTTGGTTAGGGATAGAGAAAAGGCATTTATATCTGATAGCCATAATGAAAAGAAGGTGAATACAATGACAGATAAGAAAGCAGATATGATGAGTCTTGGCGCAGGCGGTTATGGCAAATCGGAGAAAATTTTGTTACAGTATTGCAACCCTTTATTGACCCCGGAGAATATGTATAAAACCATCTTTGCGGTGAAAACTGATGAGCATTTTTTCAGAGAACTCAATTTGATGGGGATTAGTACAGGATGGCCATGACAATCAGAATCTTAGTAACGGGCGGAACCTTTGATAAGGAATATAATGAGCTAACAGGTGAATTATTTTTTAAGAATACTCATTTGCCCGACCTTTTAAAATTGGGAAGATGTGAGCTTGACCTTAAAATAGAGACTCTGATGATGGTTGACAGCCTGTATATGGCTGATTCTGATAGGGAAATTATATTGGAAAGTTGTATAAAGGCAGACGAGGACGAGATTGTTATCACACATGGAACCGATACAATAGTGGAAACGGCAAAATATTTGGCAAAATCAATAAAAAATAAAACAGTTGTGCTAACTGGTGCAATGATACCTTTTAAGTTTGGTAGTTCCGACGGTTTGTTTAATTTGGGGTGTGCACTGGCATTCACTCAGGTTTTACATCCCGGGATTTATATTGCCATGAATGGAAAATACTTTACTTGGGATAATGCGAGGAAGAACAGAAAAACTGGTAAATTTGAGGAAATTGATTTCCTGGCATAGGGCGCCGTTGCATTTAACAATCTTTGCACGATAGCATTCCTCATTGGAGGTGTTGCAAATCTGAGTTGCAGAGTCATTGTATTGTGGACGAGTGATGGTTATTCTGGTAAAACATCGGCTATTTCATTCTCCACTTTGTTTCATCGCCTTCATCCTGTATCTCGAAGCCCAGCTCCGCCAGCCCGTCCCTTATACCATCGGCTTTTTTCCAGTCCCTTTCCTTCCTTGCATTCTGCCTTATATCCATTATATTTTCCATGAGTTCGTCCAGATTTTTTCCTGTTGCAGTTCCCCCGTATTTTTTGATGAGTATCACAAGGGGTTCGATGGCATTTTTCATGTTTGTAGACTCCGCCTGGAATAATGTCAGCACACCGCCGAGTTCCAGAAGCGTATCAAGGGCATACCTACACAATTCTTTGTTAGGCTTGCATTCCATGAGGTATTTATTGCTGAATTTCGTGAATTCAAATAGCAAGGCAATTGCCTCGGGCGTGTTGAAATCGTCATCCATGACATCCTCGAATTTTTTCTTGAAGTTCAGAATTGAATTATGGTATTCTTTTTCCCTTTCGTTCAGTGATTTCCTATTAACTTCTCTGTCATTGTTTCCCGCGGCATTCTCCAGCTCTTCTTTCAGCCTTTTTATTCTTTCAAGTCCTTTATGTGCCATATCCATGTTTTCCGTGGTAAAATCTGCAGGGCTTCGATAATGGTATGATATAAAGAAGAATCGCAATAGCCCGGAATCCCACCGTTTAAGTGCATCACTTATATTAATCATATTGCCCAGTGATTTACTCATCTTTTCCCCGTTCACCTTGAGCATGCCGGAATGGAGCCAGTAATTTGCAAATGTTTTCCCTGTAGCGGCCTCGGTTTGAGCAATCTCGTTCTCGTGGTGCGGGAATATCAGATCATGTCCTCCTCCGTGTATATCGAATGGCAGACCCAGATATTTGCTGCTCATTGTGGAACATTCAATATGCCATCCCGGCCTTCCATTCCCCCACGGTGAATCCCAGTAAGGCTCGCCGGGCTTTGCCTTTTTCCAGAGGGCAAAATCAAGCGGGCTATGCTTTTTCTCGCCTGGCTCGATACGGGCGCCGACCTTCATTTCCTCTGTTTTCTGGCCCGAAAGCTTGCCGTAGTCATTGAATTTCTCCACGGAAAAATAAACATCGCCGTCTGCCACATATCCGTATCCGTTTTCTATTATTTTTTCCACCAATGCTATAATATCCCCTATGTGTTGTGATGCTTTCGGGTACACATCGGCGTTTCCCACGCCCAGTTTCTCCATGTCCGAGAGGCACCTTTCCGTGTACATGGCAGAGTATCTTAGCGGGTCTATGCCTTTCTCGTTTGCCATCCTTATTATCTTGTCATCCACGTCGGTTATATTCTGCACATACGTTACTTCATATCCTTTGTGTTGAAGGTATCTTCTTATTATGTCAAAGGCGACATAGGTGCGGGCATGCCCTATATGTGCATCGCTGTAGACAGTCATGCCGCATACGTACATCTTGACTTTTCCTTCTTCTACCGGAACAAATTCCTCCTTTTTTCTGCCCAGCGTATTGTGTACTTTTAGCATCAATCCGGGATGGTAATAAATTTTTATAAATGTTTGGTGAGGTATGGAAATTGAATTTTTCGGTATTACCACCATCCTCTTCTTAGTAGTATTATCTCTCTGTATTACTGTAATATGTGTGTTGCATAATGCTTATAAGTAGTTTTTAATATGTTTAGGTAAAATGTCAAGTACCGATGGGAACGAGTTATTAAAATCAATTGTAGTTGTTTTATTCCTTATTGGATTTATGGGAATTGTAATTTATGGATTTGCAGAAACGGCTACTAATGAGAAGGAGCATATTGAGCTCCAAATAACCGTTCTTGATGATAGAGCTTCGGATACGGGAACATACAATTATGTTGCCATAGATGGCCCACCATCTAATATTGGCATCTACATTTATAAAGGAAATCCAGCTAAGCATAATCTCCTTGGCAATTTTATAAAGATAGATTCAGTAGAACTCACTAAAGTGGGCAATAATACTTTTACTGGGCAAGTGGCTCTCTATAGGAATAGGAATGAAATAATCTGTATGGGGTACCCTGAAAAGTATAAGACATATCCTAAAAATAATTTCATAAATGGAAAATCAATTGTAAGTGTTAAACAGGAAGGTGATGTTGTAATCCATCATTGGAAATGTACATCATTTCAGGATGTTGCTTTCTTTGGTATGGAAGTGACAGTAGACTATTTCGCTCCTTATCTCGTCAAAAATATTTCATTAGAAAATTATGAAAGAGGGGAAATTACTTTTAGAGTAGATTTCTCCTTAGAATTTGAAAAAAACTTTTCGGAAATTAAAATAAAATATGAAAATTCAGAAAAATTTTTTGAGTGCAGGAACAACATGTCCTCCGTTTCCCTTAATTTGCCTGTAACGGGCAATCCATTTGTCTATCCTTATGATGTTTACATGGGCAATATCACAATATTTGCTAAAGAAAACGGTACTTGGAAAAATATTACTTGTAAAAATGAAACATCTATAGGGGGAGATGAGGAGTGGTCATTGAAATTTGCCGGGGAAGGAAACATAACAACTCTGGCTTTCAGAAGGAACTTTTGGCGAAAAGTAATCCCGATGAGTCTACCCTCGTTTGGCATTATTGCCATAATTTTATCGTCAATAGGTATAGTCTGGAATTTTAAGCATAAAAACAAATCAAAACATAAGAACATACTTTTTAAACTTTCCAAATATTCATTATTGACATATATCTCTGCGATTTTAATCTCATCTCAGCGAGAAATCCCCAACCTTTAGGTAGGGGATGAATCGC
>CAZSHJ010000057.1:0-1336 GCA_964606745.1 uncultured Thermoplasmatales archaeon
GGCAGACCGTAAGGTCTGCCCCTAAACGGCACGACAGGAGTCTAAAAGAATGAACAATGTAAGTAGCGGTAGCTATAAAAAGAATGTGGGTGACACCCGGAATAACTGGGTAACCATGATGTTTGTGACGAAATACCGGTTCAACTGTTTCAGGAAGCAATCGCATATTAATACGTGCAAGGATGCTTTCCAAGAACTGGAACGGTTTGGTTTCGAATTTGGAGATTTTGGTTTTGCGGGAAATCACATACATTTCCAAGCGAATATTCCCAAACGGTATTCAGTTCAAAATGCGGAAATAATGTTGAAATCTCGTAGTGCCAAGAGAATATTTGAGCAACATCCGGGGTTTCGGAAACGATATCCACACGGAAGTTTCTGGAGTGGATATGAGCATCATGAGTCAACAGGAAAAATAAACTTGGAGGAATCGAGTACCTATCTGAGAGGACAACAATATCATCATGGAGTTACTGTTACGGACGATACTCAGCGGCGGCTGCTTGGGTTCACCGCCGAGTGAGATGCGGCATGCCCGAAGGGCTTGCCGAGGAACGAAGGCGGAATGGGGTTATAGGGGCTTTGCCCCTATTTCACTTTTTATTCAAATTCAAATTCATCTTTTTCTTCGATATACTCAATAGTTCCATCTGGATGACGGATAAATTTAGTTTTTGTAGAAGTTAATCTTTTCCAATTATTTCTATTTTTCATTCTGATATTCTTATTTTTTAATTTTTCAAATGTTCTATAAAGCCAAATAGAAATAAGATTAATTCCAATATATTTCAATGCCTCAATAATTTCTGGAGAAATAATACCAAGTGTGAAAAGGAGGTCAATACTTTTTTCTGTGCTTACCTGTTCGATATTAAGGGTTAGAATAGGGCGTTTAGGAATACGCTCTGGGTAGTTTTCTGAATATTCTAATAGTTCTTCTTTTATTACTTCAAGGGCTGATTCTCTTATTAATCTAACAATCCAGTTTAAATCTGTATTTAGTAAATAATGATATTCTAAATGTATTTTCAGTCCTTTTTGAATTTCTCCTGTTTTACTTTTATAGACTGGAATATACTCTTTTTTTAATTTTTGCACTTTCCTTGCAAAACCAATACCGCTATAACTGTAAAATTTATTTTCTTCCTCCTCATTCTCTTTTCTTCTTTCTGGTATCATACTATCAATAATAAAATGAGTTATTTATATAGATGCTTTCCGTTTTATATTTCGTTATCACCCGAATGTTACACCTACTTTCCATCACCCGAATCTACGGACAGAACTAATTCATCTTCTTCTTTATACATTTTATTTTCCCCCATACGACCCGTAT
>CAZSHJ010000057.1:1436-11023 GCA_964606745.1 uncultured Thermoplasmatales archaeon
TCGACAAGCATCATTCACGACCCGTATTCGACAAGCATCATTCACGACCCGTATTCGACAAGCATCATTCACGACCCGTATTTGCACCAGTATCCGCTGGGCAATGCCAAAATTTATTATACAGTGTGTATTGCCATACCCATGAATCCGAATCTCGAAGGAAAAAATATTACTGATAATCTCGAGAAGATAAAACGCGTGCTTGTGGTGATGAGCGGTAAGGGTGGGGTCGGTAAGAGCACGGTCGCTGCCAATCTTGCCGTGGCGCTTGCAGGGGAAGGAAAAGAGGTTGGCATACTCGATATCGACATCCACGGGCCTAATATCCCGAAAATGCTGGGTATAGAAGAGAGGAAAATAATGGGGGACGATAGCGGAATGCTTCCGATTGCCGTTTCACCCCACCTCAAGGCAATGTCCATGGCTTTTTTGCTGAAGGACAGGGACTCGCCGGTTATATGGCGCGGACCGTTGAAGATGAAGGCGATAAAGCAGTTCATCGGGGATGTGAAATGGGGCGACCTTGATTACCTCATAGTAGATTTACCTCCAGGCACAGGCGACGAGCCGTTGAGCATAGCACAGCTAATACCAAGCGGGATGGCAATTGTAGTAACGACCCCCCAGGATGTTGCCTTGCTGGATTCGAGAAAGGCTGTCGTATTTGCAAAAACATTGAATATGTCGGTTGTTGGAATCGTGGAGAATATGAGCGGCTTCGTGTGTCCTCATTGCGGGAAAGAGATAGACCTGTTCAAGGTGGGGGGCGGCAAGAAGGCGGCAGCGGAGCTCGGTGTCCCATTTCTCGGTGCTGTTCCAATCGACGGAAAGATTGTGGAGTCGGGGGATGCAGGCAAACCATTTATGCTTGAGGAAGGCACGAAGGCCGCCGATGCATTCGGTTCCATTGTGGATAATATAAAACAGATAGTGGAGCAATGAATGTGTATGCCAGCAATATGGGGGAGGGTAGCTATGTACTCATCATTGAAATGGAGAAGGACAAAAAAATTGAGATAGGAAAGTTGGGTGTGCTATCATTTGAAAAGGGGTACTATGCATACGTCGGTTCTGCAATGAACGGACTTGATGTTCGCATAAATCGACACATGAGGCAGGATAAAAAAAAGCACTGGCACATTGACTATCTGCTGGAGGAAGCCGTTGTAAGGCAGGTACTTTGCATCGAAGGGGAGAAAAAGGAGTGCACTATCGCATCTGAGATGGAGGGGATATTTGATGGTATTACCAATTTCGGTTCAAGCGATTGCAGGTGCAACACCCACCTTTTTCATTCGAAAAATTTAGGGAAAATGATGGCTGCAGTCAAAGGTATGGGACTGGTGAACTGGAGGAATTAGCCGGAACGGCACACGGGAGACAATCAGGGAACAAAGACCAATCCTTTGCTTCATTCATGTTTGATTGCCTGATGGTGAGTCGTCTAAATTTTTCAAGGTGTAAATACTCATATGTCCCGCAATTCCGAGGTTTACCGAAATGTTTATAGTAACTATGGGAAATTACTATTTGGCTGCATGGATGTAACTGCCAAATCAATGTGCAGTCAGAGAGGCAGGAATGTCTTCATTTAAAGCAGGGAAAACATCTCGAGAAGATGATGAGAAATACCGTATTATTGCCGAGCAGTCAAGGGACGGTATATTTCTTGCCATTGGTTATAAAATTGTGTATGCAAATCTGGCATTTTTAAAAATATTTGGAGCAAAGTCGTTTGATGAAATGGAAAAAAAGAATTTGATAACCCTTCTGGAAAAAGAGGATGCAGAGGGAATAAAGAATGATGTCAAAAAGGCATTTAAAGGAGAAATCTCGGAAAAAAAATATGAGTTGAAGGCAAAGAGAATTGACGGGGAAGAAATTTTTATAAATTTATCATTGGCAAAGGTGATGTATAACGGGAAAAATCATGCTCTCGGTGTGGTAAGCGATATCACAAGATTCAAGAAAATGGAGATTGCATTAAAGGAAAAGGAAGAAAGATATCGCATCCTTGTAGAAAATGCGCTGGATGGAATATACATTATTTCTCCTCAGGGATTTGAGTATGTAAACCCTGCCTTTGAGAGAATATCGGGATATGAGGCGGATAAGATATGCAGCAGGGATTTCAATTTCTGGGATATCATCCATCCCGAAGATGTAAAACTCATCGGGGAAAGGGAAAAGGCCCGGGAGCAGGGGGAGAAACTATCGTCATCATATCAATTCAGGATAATAGCGAAGGATGGAAGAATAAAGACGGTTGAAGTAAACACCATATTGCTTCCGGGCGAGGGGGTAAGGATTCTCGGGATGATGAGGGATGTAACCGAAAGAGAGGATGCAGTTGAGAAATTAATAAGCGGGGAGAGAAAGTATCGCACTCTCTTTAATTCCGCAAATGATGCAATTTTTTTAATGTCAAGGGAAGTTTTTATCGACTGCAACCAGAAAACGCTGGAGATGTTTATGTGCAGAAAGGAAAATATAATCGGTCATGCTCCATACGAGTTTTCCCTGCAAGAACAGCCAGATGGAAAGGATTCGAAGAAGGAAGCATTGAAAAAAATTACTGCAGCATTGGAAGGAAATCCGCAGCGATTTTACTGGAAGCATATTCATATGGATGGAACACCTTTTGATGCAGAAGTTTCTCTGAATAGGATAGAAATCAAAGGCACCTTTTTCGTACAGGCGATCGTCAGGGATGTAACGGCACGGAAAGAGGCAGAGAAAAAATTGCAGCTGGCAGAAGAGAATTATAGGAGCATTTTTGAAAATGCTGTTATGGGCATATACAAAAGTACGCCCGAAGGGAAGCATATACTTGTAAATCGGGCATTGGCCAATATTTACGGCTACGATTCCTCCAAAGAGTTGATAGAAGGCATGACTGATATCTCGAAACAATTGTATGTTGACCAAAATCGCAGGAAAGAACTTCTCCGCCGACTGGAGGAAAAAGGAGAAGTAACAAATTTTGAATCCTGGATATATCGTAAAGATGGAAATGTGATATGGATTTCAGAGAATGCTAGTATTGTGAGGGGCGAAAAAGACAACATGCTTTACCTTATTGGGACAGTGGAGGATATAGCTGCACGAAAAAAAGCAGAAGAAGCACTTGAAGGGACGGAGAAAAAATATCAAATAACTTTTGAAAATACCGGTACGGCAATGCTGGTCGTGGAGGAGGACGAAAAAATCTCGCTGGCGAATTCCAGATTCGGGAATTTATTTGGTTATTCAAAAGAGGAAATCGAAGGTAAGATGAAGTGGGCAAAGCTTGTCCACCCGGATGATTTGGAGCAAATGCTCGAATATCATAAACAGCGCAGGATAAAGCCGGATAAAGTTCCGAGTGCATACGAATTCAGAGGCATAAATAAAAACGGAGATATAATTCACATGTTCATCAACGTAGATTTAATTCCCGGAACGAAGCAATCCATCGTATCGCTTATTGATATAACAGCACACAAGAAAGCGGAAGAGGCATTAAAAGAAAGTGAAGAACGTTTCCGCAGTCTTGTTGAAAATGCAAATGACGCCATTTATATCATCACGGCAGAAGGCTTTGAATATGTGAATTCTGCCTTTGAAAAGTTGACGGGCTACAAATCAAATGAGATATACGACGGGGATTTCAGCTTCTGGAATATTATACATTCCGACGACATAGAACTTATCAAAGACAGGGAAAAGGCACGTGAAAGAGGAGAGAAGCTGCCAAACAGATATACATTCAGAATCATAGCAAAGAATGGAAAAACGAGAGTCGTTGAGGTGACAACGGTTAATATCGGCGGGGAGAGGGATTTAAGGGTGATAGGTATACTGCGTGATATGACTGAGAGAATGGAGGCAGATGAGGAAATAAAAAGTCTTTCCGAGCTTTATCTTAGAATTAGTAGGAGTATAAACAGTAGTGAGGGCATCAAGGAACTTGGAGAAAATATATTAAAAAGTATAAAAAATGTTTTTGAGTTTGATTTTGCCAACATTTTTATATGCGATGAGAAAGAGGATATTCTTGTGCCGATTGCCAACAATGGTTATCCGCCCGACCTAGGAAAGAAAGTTATAAAGACACTTGAAATAGATGAAAATCAGCCGTGGGAGGCTGTAAAAACATGCATTACAAAGAGGGCAAGGTATGTAAAGAATCTCCAGCAGTATGAGCCGCTCTCTTTCAACTGGGATTTGTACAGAAAATATGACCTCAGAGAGCTTTATACTTTCCCTCTTATAACAAAGAAGAAATTGCACGGTATCATACAAATTGCATCATCCTCAAAAAATATCATTCCCACGGAGAAAAGGAAAGTGTTATTAAACGTCTTGGAAGAGATTGCAGCAGGGATGGCAAAAATAAGGGCGGAGGAGGAGATGAGAGAAGTTCTGGAAAAGGAAAGGCAATTTAAGACGGATACTGCCCATTATTTTTTCAATCCCATTACTATTGCCAAGGGGTATATTGAATTGGCCATTAAAGAAGCACCGGAAGAACAGAAAGAAAAATTAAAATCTGCACATTATGCCGTTACAAGAGTTGAAAATGTTGTAAAGAATGCCACACAAAGGGGTGAGATACGTGAATGAAAAAAGAATATTGTTGGTAGATGACGAGCCCATGATTCATGAGTTGCTCGGAATAAGTCTGGGGGGGATGAAAACGCCTGTTGAAATTTATGATGCCTTGTCGGGGGAAGAAGCCATAGATATTTATAAAACACTTCTGGACGAGAATAAAAAACCTGACCTTGTTGTCATGGATTTGAATCTATCTGGGAAGGATAGTATGGATGCTATAAGGCAGCATATGGAGGGTACTGGAAAATTAGATGGAGTGAGAACAACTATGGAGATAATGAAATTAGACACAAAAGCACGGATATGGGGGTATACTGCATGGTTTGATACGAAATGGAGCGAAAATCTTGAAAAATATGCAGATAAAATCGTTGAGAGAACAATTCCATTTCATGAATTTTCGAATATGGTGGATAAATTCTTTCAGCAGGAATAGCCAAAAATTTTTTAACTGCATTCCAGTATACCCTATCCATGAAAACAACGTTTAGTATTATAAAAGCGGATGTAGGGGGTTTCCCGGGTCATTCATCTGTTCATCAAAAATTGATTGATGTTGCGGAGAGAAATCTTTCGGAAGCTAAGGATAGCGGGTTGCTCATCAATTTTCACGTTACCCACTGCGGTGATGACCTCGAACTGTTGATGACCCACACGAAGGGGGAGAATAATAGAGAGGTGCATTCCCTTGCATGGGATACATTCCTGAAAGCAACTGATATGGCTAAAAACTTGGGATTGTACGGGGCGGGCCAGGATTTACTCAAGGATGCTTTTTCCGGCAATATACGGGGGATGGGGCCCGGTGTGGCAGAAATGGAATTTACTGAAAGGAAGTCCGAGCCACTTATCGCATTTATGATGGATAAAACCGAGCCTGGTGCATTCAACCTCCCAATCTTCAAAATTTTTGCTGACCCGTTCAATACCGCAGGGCTTGTCATTGATCCCTCCATCCATTCGGGTTTTCGCTTTGAAATATGGGACATACTCGAACATAAAAAAGTGTTCATGGACATGCCTGAAGAAATGTATGGTGCCCTTGCCCTTATAGGGGCAAAATCACGGTTTGTGATAAAGAGAGTATATCCAAAGGAAGGAAAGTTGCCGACGGATGAACCCGCGGCCGTTGTTTCCACGGAAAAACTTTACCAGATTGCCGGAGAATATGTCGGAAAGGATGACCCGGTTGCTACCGTCCGTGCCCAATCGGGGCTGCCCGCTCTTGGTGAGGTGCTGGAAGGCTTTGCATTTCCACATCTGGTTTCAGGATGGATGCGCGGTTCTCATAACGGTCCGATCATGCCGGTTTCTGTGAAGCAGGCAAGATGCACCAGATTTGACGGCCCACCGAGGGTTATCGCTCTGGGCTTTCAGATAAAAGATGGAATAATGACCGGCCCGGCCGACTTGTTTGATGACCTTGCCTTCGATTATACCCGCCAGAAGGCGATGGAAGTGACAGATTATATGCGCCGTCACGGTCCGTTTGAGCCCCACCGTCTTCCGCTTGCAGACATGGAGTATACAACGCTGCCGAAAGTCATGGAAAAGCTGAAGGGAAGATTCGAGGATGCGGAGTAATCATAAACAAAAGCAAGCGATTTGTTTTCGCTCATCTCTCCAGAAATTCCTTCAGTTTTGAAACGGATTTTCCTCTGTGGGAGTATTCATTTTTTTCCTTTCTTTTCATCTCCCCGAAAGTTTTCTTGTCCCCTTCCGGAACAAATATCGGGTCATAGCCAAATCCTCCGTCTCCTCTTACGCCTTCAGAAATATGACCACTGCATTTCCCCTCAAAAAATCTTGTTTTTCCGTCGTAAAATGCTATAACAGATTTGAAATATGTCCTTCTATCTTCGATGTCCTCCATTAGCCTCAGTATGCCCTCATTTCCTATGCTTTTAAAAACGTATGCCGAATAAACCCCCGGAAATCCATTCAGCGAATGTATAAATAGGCCGGAGTCCTCAAGCATTATACTACCATCCATTTTTTTTATCAGAAAATTCATTCCGAATTCTGCTACTTCCTCAGTGCTATCTGCCTGTATCTCGGGGTATGTCCTATTTTTCATTATTAAATCATGTCCGGGAAGCATTTTTTTTACTTCTTCAAATTTTCCATCGTTTGTCGTTACGAAATAAATTTTCATCCTCTCACCGTATATCTTCCCCTCCCTGATATCTCATCCACCTTCCTTCTTATTTCATCTGCTCCCTCAAAATTTTTTTTGTATCCATCGAAAACCCATTGAAACAGTTTTTCGTTTTTATGGGCTGCCTTAAACGCTCCCCTTAGAAGATGGAGGTCAACTCCCTGCTTTTCCACTTCACTGCTTTTTTCGCCAAGCCCGAAGTCGATGAAGTATATTTTATTTCCATCCACAATAAGGTTGGAAGTGGTGATATCCCCGTGGGCAATACCGTTTTTGTGGAGAAGGGCAATGCTTTTGCCGATTTTTTTGCATATATCCTTCTGTTTCTTTTCATCCATTCCGTCCAGACAGTCCTTTAATTTCTCTCCGTCGACATACTGCATTGTTATCTTCATCTCCGTTAAATCGACATCGTATATTATGGGAACTGATATTCCCGCTCTCCGCGCCTCTATTATAAGCGTCGCTTCTTTTTTTGTCCGCGGCTTCCTTAGCTCCTCGTCTATCTCTTTTATCCTATATCTTTTCCTCACCCTTCTTTTTATAATTACCTTTCTGTTCATCCATTCCGAGAGATAAATCTCCGCTTCGGCTCCCCTTGTTATCAGTCTCTCCATGTTACCTCGACCTCGTCGGTGCGGAAGTTTTGACGTATGGATGTATCTGTTGCATTCATTTTCATACCGCTCTTATGCATGAGCAGTGCCGTCCAGGCAATCATTGCCCCGTTGTCTACAAGCAAATTCTGGGGAGGACAGTAAAATCTTCCTTCTCGTTCTTCCGCCATTTTTTTGACCATGTCCTGCAGTCTTTTATTCGAGGCAACACCGCCCCCCAGTAAAATTTCATCCTTCTCGGTGTGTGCCATTGCCCTCTCTACCACTTCCGTCAGCATCGAAAAGCATGTTTCCTGCATCGAAAAGCACACATCTTCTCTTCTTTCTTTCTTCATAAGGACTGTGGCAGCGGTAAGTATGCCGGAAAAAGAGACATCCATCCCCTTTACCGAGTAGGGGAGAGGGACATATTTCTTGCCATTTTCAGCCATCTCCTCAATTTTCGGTCCGGCGGGAAATTTGATTTCCATCTTCCTTCCGAATTTATCCAAGCAGTTTCCTATGCCTATATCAAGCGTTTCCCCGAAAACCCTGTATCTCCCGTTCAAAAATGCTATCACCTGTGTATTTCCCCCGGATACGTAGAGAAGGACGGGGTCATCTGCATCAGTCATCGCCCTTCCAATCTCGAGATGAGCGATACAGTGGTTGACTCCCAGCAAAGGTTTTTTTAAATACAGGGCAAGGGAGCGGGCAGCCGTCGCCACCGTCCGCAGGCAGGGTCCCAGCCCTGGTCCTACTGAAAAACCAATTAGGTCTATATCGTCAAATCCAATATTTGCTTTTTCCAGACTTTCTTCGAGAACATCTACAAATACTGAGCTGTGATGATTTGCTGCATCTCTTGGATGTATTCCTCCGGATGGGGGACTATACATATTTAAAACGTTGGATAAGATATTGACAGGGCCATCCCTAACTACTCCTATGCCAACAGTATGAGCAGTGCCTTCTATTCCAAGGCATATCATCCTAAAATAATTTTACATATCCTTTATCAACTCTGCGATTTCCTCTCTCTTTTCTTGTTCCGATGGCAGGGTTATAGACGCCTTCCATTTTCGAGAGCCGTCATCCAGGTAATAACCTCTGGAGATAGAAACAAATTCATTTTCAGACTCTTCGCTTATTGCCTTTTTTCTTGCAACTTCTATGAAGTTGTTACGTCCAAACTTTATTTCTTCCGTCTTTATTGTTTCGTATTCTACCATGTTTATCCAAAAAGGTGATAGACAACATAACACTTAAACTTTTTTATTTGATATTAAATATCATAATCGGGACATCGACGCTGGCTATATTCCCTGCCGTATCATATGCCTTTACCTTCAGTGTGTATGGTCCTATAACCGTTTCGTTCCAGTCCCATACATATGGTGTGGTGTTATCCGTTTGCCGGAGTGTACTATCCACATAAAATTCCACTTTTCGAATACCGGAAGCAAAATCTTGAGCGTCAGCACTTATGTCTATGCCGCCTATAACAACCGCAAAATTATCAAACCCAGCCAAAGGAACTATCTCTTGCCCCATCATGTAGAGATAAGATTTCTTTGGTGAAGATACTTCCAGATTTGGTGCCGTTTTATCAATTCTTACTTCCACACTTTTAAACTGTTCGGTATTTCCCGCATTATCCCGCGAGAAGTATTCTAATGTATTGACGCCATCTGAAGTTATGTTAAATGGTCCGGTATATAGTATAAAAGATCTGGATTCCCCTGCTATTCTGTAAAGAGTTTTGTTTATGTTGGAGCTATAAGAATGATTATCTACGGCATGTAAAGTCACCCTTACATCTCCATTATACCATGAATTATTTGCTAAGGAATTGCCTTCGAGCGTAACGGTAGTATATGGATCATTAAGGTCGATGTTAAATGTGAAACTTTTTATTCCTTCTTCATTTCCGTAATTATCTACAGAGTAATATCTTATGGAATGGTATCCGTCACTTTCTATGACTATATTCTCTCCGTCTTTGTATTCTTTCCACCCTCCGCTATCGATTTTGTATTTCGTATAGTTCACGCCGGATAGGAAATCGGAGCCGTTTAGATTGAGCCAGACATTGCTTACATACCAGTTATTGTCACCGTTTGGAGATGGAGGGATAGACGAAGATTCTGTGATAGGTGGTTCATTGTCTGGTATCTCTTCAACTATATTTACCTCTACAGTGAAAGTACCGCTTCCGCCATTTGAAGTGATTGAGA
>CAZSHJ010000058.1:0-10869 GCA_964606745.1 uncultured Thermoplasmatales archaeon
TGGATGAGAAAATTCTTAGCACCGTTAGCAGAAATTGTGTTGGCTCAATGAGAAAATATTTGTGTCGAAGACTATAATAAGATAAACATTGAACTCAAGCAATATACTAATTATTGCAAAATTGCTGAGAAAATATACACAAACTTTCTAGAAACTAAAAAAGAAAAAGTTCAAGAGATATATGATGCAATTACTGAGGATATCCAAAAATTTTATTCTGCCCTTCATCCCGGGGAATCCCACACCAATATTGAGCTTAGTGTTGCTAGAAGAGCCAGCACTAGCCTTACCATGGAATCATTTGGTCATGAAGATCAGGATCCTAGGGCATTTGCAAGTGAGGGACATTTAGATTCGCTTGGTTTATGTATTTTTCTAGCTTTTGTAAAAAAATTTAATCAAGGTTGCCCATTGATTATCCTAGATGATGTAGTTACCACCATAGATAGTACTCACAGACAAAAGATACCTCATCTTCTCTTTGACAAATTTGGGAATTGTCAACTGATTATTACCACTTGTGACGAAATATGGTACGAGCAACTTGTTGCATTTCAACGTAGTAAAGGAATACAACACACCTTTATGAATTTAGAAATAATCGATTGGGATGAAAACTCTGGCCCATTGTTAAGTAACTATAAACCACAATGGGAAAAGATTGAAGAAAAACTAACTCAAGGGGATAGAAGGGCGGGAAGTGATGCCAGAACATATTTAGAGTGGCTGTTGAAAAGAATTTGTGAGGGCATGAAGGCTCAGGTTGAATTCAAGGAGAGAGAGAAATATACTTTGTATGAACTTTTTGATCCTGCAGAAAAGAGGATACGGGATCTTTTAAAAGACGACTGTGAGTTGAAAGGTCGTATATTGAATAGATTTTCGGAACTACGAGGCACAATGTTTATGGCAAATTTACTTTCTCATGATAATATTGTGGCTGGTAATTTGTCTATTGAAGAAGTGAGATCATTTTGTAATGGTGTTCATACTCTTCATGAAGAATTCTTGTGTCCAGAATGTGGGGCTTTCCTAAAGTACATAAAGGATGGTGGTAATAAAGTAGTAAAATGCTCGAATCCAAGATGTGGCAGTCCTATTAATGTGGAAACTAGATAAGTAACTTGTCTGTTATTTCCTGACATAATAGTAGAATAATTCAAAAGTTGACTTTTTTCTTTTTTTATTCGTTATCATTTTAAACGCTAAACCATTTAACTTTTATGATATCCAATAAGGAGGCAATGGAAATGCTTGGGCAAATCGATATGGAAAACCTCAGGAAGCATATGCTGGCAGTTGGGGCGATAATGAATAAGATGGCAGAGAGGTTTGGTGAGGATGCGGAAGTTTGGAAATTGACTGGCTTGCTTCACGATATAGATTACAAAAAATCAAATATGAATGAACACGGGCTTATTTCTGCAAAAATGCTTGAAGGAAAGCTGCCGGAAGATGCCCTTCATGCCATAAAAGCCCATAATGAACGAACAGGTGTTAAAGCAGAAAGTTTGATGGATAAAGCCCTGATTGCCGCCGATGCCGCCTCTGGGCTTGTGGTTGCCACTGCCCTTGTGATGCCCGGAAAAAAGTTGTCGGAGGTGAAAATTAGCTCTGTCATGAATAAATTCAAGGACAAATCATTTGCAAGACGGGTTGACAGAGACAGAATACGGATATGCAGTGAGATTGGTTTGTCACCTAAAGAATTTCTTGAACTAGCACTTGAAGCGATGAATAGTATAAGCAACGAACTCGAGCTTTAGACCTGACGCATTATTGTTTCATCCCTCGAGGGACCGACGGATATTATGTTTATCGGTACGCCCAACCATTCCGATATGGCATTGAGATATCTTATTGCCTCGGACGGCAGGCCATCGTAATTTTCAATCCCTGTTGTATTTTCCCATCCATCCATTTCCTCGTATACGGGTCTGCATTTCGAGAGCAGTGACAGGGATGAAGGAAAATCTCCAATTTCATTTCCATCGCATTCGTACTTCTTGCACAATTTAACCTTTTCAAGCTCGTCAAGCACATCCAGCTTGGTTATTGAAATCTCATCGACATAATTTATCCTGCATGCATGTCTGGCGGCAACGAGGTCGAGCCATCCGCACCTTCTTTTCCTCCCAGTGGTAGTACCGTACTCTTTCCCTTTTTCCACAAGATGGTCACCTATCTCATCGGTGAGCTCTGTTGGCATGGGCCCTTCACCAACCCTTGTGGTATATGCCTTGAGAATACCTACGACCTTGTCAAATCTC
This sequence comes from uncultured Thermoplasmatales archaeon, assembly GCA_964606745.1. Taxonomy (GTDB): domain Archaea; phylum Thermoplasmatota; class E2; order UBA202; family DSCA01; genus VBQP01. The sequence goes on from CAZSHJ010000058.1 coordinate 2,271, forward strand.
TTCGGGCCGACACCGGTACCGATAGAGGCGCCGCCGGCGATTGGATGTGATGAAGTGGTATAGGGGTATGTGCCGAAGTCAATATCAAGCATGCAGCCCTGGGCACCTTCAAACAGGACAGTTTTGTCGTTATCGAGCATTTCATTTATGTATATAGTTGCATCCGTAACATATTTCCCGAGTTTTTTGCCGTATGCTGAATATTCGGCAAATATTTCATCAATATCCAGTTTTTTTCCGGAGCCAAATGCATCCATCATTGCCTGTTTTATCGGGACAATCCTTCTCAACTTTTCTTTCAGGGTTCGTTCGTTGACAAGGTCTCCCATCCTAATTCCAAAGCGGGAAATTTTATCGGCATAACAGGGGCCTATCCCTCTTCCTGTAGTCCCTATTTTTTTATTACCCAACAGATTTTCCTCGGCCCCATCGAGAATGCGGTGATAGGGCATTATGATGTTTGTTCTGTCACTTATATGAATCAGTGGTTCCATTCCACTCTTCCTAAGCGTATCAATTTCGTGTATCAGGATAGAAGGGTCCAGCACCACGCCATTGCCGATGATAACCTCCTTGCCTTGTATCACTCCCGAGGGCATTAGATGAAACTTGTATTTTTTATCATTCACGATTACAGTATGCCCTGCATTGTTGCCACCTTGAAAGCGGACGACACAATCTGCATATCCTGCATAAAAATCGGTTACCTTTCCCTTTCCTTCATCTCCCCACTGAAGCCCTAAGAGTATAATTGCTGGCATATGGCATTACACCCCTATTGTTATCTTTCCTTTCTTCTTTAACTCTTCTATATGCTTGTCCAAGATAGCATCTTCCTCATCGAGTAGCTTTCTTGCCTTTAAATTTTGTTCCTTTATCATGTCCTTTGCTTTCTTGTACCTGTTCTTACGCTCTTCCTTTATTGCAATTACCTTCCCGAGCATCTGAACTGCTTTCTGGTGAATCTCATCTGCTTTCTTCTTTGTTTCTAGGTATTCCTTGTGTTTGTCATTTGCCTCTTTTATTAGTTTTGAAACCTCCCCGACCAGTTTTACATATTCTTCATGATACTGCTGACTCTCTTGGTAATATTTGACCACCATCTCATGTTCCTTATCTGCCATATTAAAAAGCTCGTCTATAGATTTGTCCAGATCCGTAAGGTCAACTTCCACCTTCTTCTGCTTTTCCACCTCTTCCATCAGCTTTTCGTATACCTTTTTTTTCTCCCTTATTCCCTTTATTATCCGATCCTCTTCTTTGGGTTTCATGGGCATTGTTTCCTGCTCGTATTCCATCTTCCTTATTTCGAGTTTCAACTCCTTGGCCTGAAAGAACACATTACCTTTGTATGCACCCTTCTGTTTTTTCTTTGTCTGAATTAGGGATTTGCCCTGAGACTGATATTCTGCACGTTTCTTCTTGTGCTCCTTCATCTCGTTTACAATGTCATCCCTTATCTTCTTTACGTTTTTCATCTCCTCGACAAATTTCTTCTTCTCCTGATTTAAGAGATCTCTTTCCTCCCGGAGGACCTTTGCCATTTTATTCAGTTCGTCTCGTTTTTCCCTCATCTGCTGATACTTTTCCTCGGATTTGCCCAACTCCTCGCGTAGCTCTTTTGAAGGAAGAGAAAGAATTTCCTGCATGAATGGAGTATGTTGTCATCAAATAAAAAATTTTGGAATAGTATACGTTCTGAACTATCTATTTCACTATCTTCTAAACAAGCAAAGAAATGGGAATTGATAAATCTGTATTCGATCATGACATTTGGCATTATGTGTCGGAGGAAAGAGACATCAAACCTTATATACATAAGGCACGGCAGATAATACGGTGTATGCGGTGCTATGCTCATCAAAATTACTTCAGAACTTCTCATACGCCGAAACCATTATATGAAATTAAGATTATTGCTTATTGGATATCAAAAGTATAACGGGTAGAGGCAGTATTGTAATGGAAATTGTGGATTTAAATGAAGAGATACGGAAATGCAACAAATGCCGATTGTCGGAAACCAGAATAAATGCTGTTTGTGGAGAGGGAAATCTGAGCAGCAGACTCATGCTGATTGCTCAAGCGCCTGGGGAAAATGAAGATAGAGAAGGAAAAATGTTTATCGGCCCTTCGGGAAGAGTATTAGATGAACTATTTATGGCGGACGATGTCAGTAGAAAAGATATATACATGACAAATCTGGTTAAATGTATGCTTCCAAGATATAGGAAGCCAAAGCAGGATGAGATTGATATATGTAGTGATTACTTGGACAATGAGATAGAACTGATAAATCCAAAAGTATTGATTCCATTGGGTCATCATGCGACCAATTACATCTTTAGGAAGTATTCTATTCCTTTGCCGCCCAAGCAGGAATTTTATACAATCTACGGGAAACTTTTTCTGATGAACAATAGGAAAATATTACCATTACAGCATCCTGCCGCTATGCTTTACCATCCCCATATTAAAGATGAAATGATAAAAAATTACCGTAAGATAAAAGTGTTACTCAAAGATTGTATATGGTACCCCGCATGCCCGATGAAGAGATTTTACGAAGAAGAAAAATTAGATAAAAGATGGGTGGAACTATATTGTAAAGGGGATTGGAAGAGTTGTATTCGTTATCAAATGGAGGAAAGAGGAGAACCACATCCGGATTGGATGCTTCCAGATGGAAGTATTGATAAAAAATTAGCACACTATGAAAAGTTTTTATAGAAGGTATATTGTACATGAAAAGGAGAAAAATAAAATGAAAGAAGATTGGAGGATATCAGATAGAATTATGCAGATACAAAAATCTGCAATCCATGAAATGACCAGATTATCAAAAGAAGTTGAAGATGTTGCATTTTTGTCTTGGGCAAAGCCAACTTCCGACACGCCAGGGCATATCAAAGAAGCAGCCGTTAATGCAATTAACGAAGGATTGGTTGGCGGGTATTCCGAAAATGCAGGTCTACTAGAATTGCGAAAAGAGATCGCCAAGAAACTAAAAAAAGATAACAATATAGGTGCTGATGTTTCTCAACTACTGGTCACCGTCGGTGCTATTGAAGGATTATCCGCAGCGATTATGGCATTAATTGATCCTGGTGATGAAGTTATTTTACCGTCTCCCACCTATTCTACTCACATTCGCCAAGTTATTCTTGCTTCAGGGAAACCGGTTCTTGTTCCAACGATTGAGGAAGAGGAATTTGCCCTAGATATCGATGCTATTAGAGATGCAGTAAATCCTAAGACAAAAGCAATTATGTATTGCTCTCCAAGCAACCCTTCTGGTGCTGTTTTTTCGGAGAAACATCTCCGTCAGTTGGCCGATATTGCTCTAGAGAACAACTTAATGGTTATTACAGATGAAGCCTATGAATATTTTACCTATGATGGTCACAAACATTTTAGCATAGCTTCAATTCCAGAAATGAAGAAGAATGCAGTTAGCTGCTTTACTTTTACAAAAAGCTATGCGATGACAGGTTGGAGAATCGGCTATTTGCATGCAGATGAAACACTGATTCCGCAGATTACCAAAGCACATATTCCTTTTGCCATTTGTGCCCCTGTAGCTTCCCAATATGCAGCACTTGCAGCATTGCAAGGTTCCCAAGAGTGTATTGTAAAGTTCAGGGATCACTATCTCTCCACCCGTGATTTAATGTGCAAAAGGCTTGATGAGCTTAACTCAGTTTTTGAATATCAAAAACCAAGAGGCTCTTATCTTATGTTCCCAAAAATATTGTTAAAAGAAGGTAAAGATTCAACAATGTTTTGCAAAAAACTCTTGAAAGAGGCGAAAGTTTCAACGACACCCGGAATTGCATTTGGGCCGACAGGGGAAGGTCATCTAAGATTGTCGTTTTGTGTACCTGAAGAAATGATAAATAAAGCTTTTGATAGAATGGAGATATATTTTGAGGGCGAGTCCTAAAACGAGGATAAAAAAATGAAAATTACCATTGTTTATGATAATGATGTATGGAAAGAGGGTCTTAAAGCAGACTGGGGTTTTTCCTGTTTAGTAGAGATAGAAAATACCCCTAAAATCCTCTTCGACACGGGAGCAAACGGTTCAATACTTCTGTCAAACATAAAAAAGATGAACATTGACCCGAAATCGATTGATGAAATATTTATTTCCCATCCACATTTTGACCACATTGGTGGTCTTTCCGCTTTTCTTGATGTAAACAATGATGTCAAAGTTTATGCCCCTGTTTCATTCAGAGGAGTTCATGGAGTAAAAGAATTGATTTATGCAAGTGACCCGCTAAAAATTCATGAAAATGTCTTATCTACTGGTGAGATAGATAACATAGAACAATCTATGGCAGTCAAAACAGATAAGGGAATAGTTTTAGTTGTAGGCTGCTCGCATCCAAAAATGTCACATATTCTTGCAGTGGCTTCACAATTTGGAAAGGTCTATGGAATTATTGGTGGCTTACATGGATTCAACGAGTTTGATTTGTTTAAAGATTTAGAGCTTATATGCCCTACACATTGCACTCAGTTTAAATCAGAAATAAAGTTACGATATCCAGAGAAGTATATCGAGGGGGGAGTGGGTAAAGTGATGGAAATATGAATCTGCAACTTCACATAACAAAGCATTTTAGGCTATGTGCCTTCATCGCTCAGAAATTTGATAGATACTACTAATGATGCAATCAGCAAAAGTAATGAGGCAACTGCCAGATAATAGCCAATAGCCGGCGACCATTTGCAATACACCATTATTTCACTGCTTCCGGGTATGGAAAGAGATATGTCTCCATTGCCCCAGAAGCTTCCGGTGGTAACTTCACCGATTTGGGACATTCCGTATGAAAAAATGGCAATGGCTGAAATTACGGACGGAATGGCAATGATATGTATCCATTTTCGTTTTGACAGAAATGATGCGATGGTTGCGATTATGGCTATGCCGGAGAATACCAGTACCATGGAAATCATCGTGCCGAAGAGCGGAGGCATTGCCGCCACCTCCCCGTTTATGAATCCGTCAGCCCTTCCGAGCGTTACCATTTTTGCCGGAACGAGAAAAACATTGGTAGAGATGTCCATTCCTCTGTTCTCCCCCTCCATGTGCCACCATGGATAAATCACGGACAGCATGATGGTTGCCATGGATATAATCATGAGAATTTGGTTGGGCGGGATTTTTCTACCAAAAATTGTGAGAAAGAGGACAATAAAGATAAAAATGGCTGATAATAAAATTACGGGAAATGAAGGATTTTTTGATGTAACCATACTGAGTTCGGTGCCCTCCGTGACGAAGACTTCTCTCTCGCCGATAATCTTGCTACCGTCCCGCAGCGTTACGGCATAGTTCCCGGGTGGAACCGTCCGGCGGTCAATGCTCTTTCCATCCCTCATTATTTCCGTATCCACGCCTTTCAATGTCATACCTCTAGAGTTAAGTGGATATATATCGAGCGGGTAGACCGCAGGAAACAGAACATCCGCATCTCTCTCATCGGGCAGGTTGATGTCACTGCTCACAAGAAACGACTTGTATCTTATCTGGAGCGTATAACGGGCGGAGGGCAGGCCTTCGAATACATATTGCCCCGGGGATATCTCTTCGCCGTATACGAGCATCTTTTCTTCCATGTCACTGCTCGTTAAAACAGGTGAAAGTTTCACTCCAGGGGAAAGCCCGAGGACATCGGTAACCGTGACTTTCAGTTCATTGATTTTCACTTCGGTTCTTCTGTCAAGGAGTGTAGGGAGATGCAGATCTTCATTATATATCAAGAATCCCTTGTAGAATGCCTTCAATACATATTTCGAAGGTGCAGGTGCATTCAAAATTGTCGTTCCCTCTCCATTGGTAACGTTGTCCGAATACACCTTGCCATCCTTTTCCAGAGATACATCGACGTTGCTTATCCCCTTTCCGTTCCGGTCAAAAACATTCAGCTTGACCCTTCCTTCAAAACCGCAGAATATATGGATTGTTTTATCTCCGTCCAGGCGAATCGTTTCGGCCCCCACGTACCTCCCACCGGATGCACCCCTGAAAACTTTTACGAGGTATTCCCCCGGCTTCAAATCTGGAAACACTGTTTTCTTCATGACAGTAAAATTTCTCCAGTCAAATGATATCTGCCCGTCGGCATTGGTGGCAAGCGGCAGCCTGCTGCATACTCCCGAGGATACAAAAGTACCGTTTCTCCATAACTCCACTGTCAGTACGGGCAATTTCATACCGGTAAGCACGGAGAGTGCCGATGAGAACGGTACAGATGGGGCAAGATGTGGAAAGACAGCAAGCAAGTATCTTCTGGTTTCTTCTCCCCCGGATATCCCACCGCCTCCGCCGCCTGCCCCGCTGCCAGAAACCCTATAGGGTATTAGTTTATGGAATATATCTGCCTCCTTTTCAACTGATGGCAGACCGCCATCGGGGGAGGAGAAAAATTCGGCGGTGAATTTCGCCGTGAAACCTTTGGGCATGACAAGGTCGTGAATTCCACCTGCCTCATAAGAATTCCGCCCCCCGTTTATCCCCCCGCCATCTACCTCCAGCCCGGGAATGTTTATTTCCTGCTTTTCCGTGGCAACCACTTGTATGCCGTTCTGGTAATTGCTGACGCTGTTATTTTTGAATATCAGGGCATATGCCTTTCCTGCTTCGCCGTCATCTATTGAGAACCACGGGTTGATTCCAAGGTCTATGTCGTCATCTGGGGATATGAGCCAGTTGTAATCTGTATTTTCGGGGTTCTGGTTGAGCATATATTCATGGATGGTTCCGTCCTCTGTATTTATATGAAGATAGGGTGGAATATAGCCAAGATTCAGCTCAGGTATGGTAGAACTCCTGCATTTTACCGTCAAAAGATATGCATAAAGGCCGTCGTCTTCCTCCATTTTCTGCACCCTGCATTCTTCAAGTGCCACATGCTTCACATCGGCTATCAACCTTTTTTCCTTTGACGGACAGTAGTAATATGTATAGAAAGCAGTTGTTTTCATTTTTTCGTCTGAGGACATGCTGTCTATTCTAACTCGAGCCATCAGGTTGCCGTCCACGATGACTTCCTTTGACAGCAGCTTTTCATCTGTTCCCTCGTCCCGTTCACCGTACCAGAACATGGCAAATGACGCAAGCTGTCCCCAGTTGGACGTTTTGAATTCGTTTTTTCCGTCAAGCTGCTTTATGACCTTCTGGGACATGTCTATCCCGAAAAATGAGCCTTCCTGTCCTATGCCATATACACAGTAACCATCCTGTTCCACCCTGTAATAGTTCAATTTGATATGATAGCCGGGGATTGGCTCGTAGTAATATGATTCGTCTGAAACGCTTACATGGTCCGCATATTGCGGCGGTGAGGTTTCCTCGTCGCTGTAGTATACATAATATCTTCCTTCTCCATGCAGCAAAAAGACGATATTGCATGAGTCTACATATCCATTATTGGTATGATGGAGATTGTATACCTGTGATTCTATCTCATCCTTTCCCGAATTACCATCATAGATAACCCTTATTGAATGGGCAGTTTCATTTTCCGCCCAGCAGGGGTGGGTAAAACGCATATTCATATCAACCGGCTGGTACATCATGTCGGCAGAGACATCTATGTCTATCTCCTGATGGAACGGGAAATCATTTGGTGGAAATGATGAGGCTTGAAATGAAAAAAAATTTGTGAACAGCATAAGGAAAAGAATTGATGCTGCAATTTTTTTTATATTCCCTGAGTTCACATCTCTTTATTAAAATTTTTATATAAGTATTTTGCTAGATTTGTTGCAGATTCTCAAAAAGCTCAAATATTGTGATTCTCTCTTAGTAAACATAAGAAAGGATTTGGATCTGCTATTCAATCTTTATTTAAAACTTGTTGACAAAATATTGATTGAGGAAGAGCTAGAAAAAGAATATAGAGGAGCGATAGCGGATAAAGGGGGGAGAGAGCTGATGAGAAAGAGTTTTTAAAGGACAGGATTAAATGGTTTTTCATACGTAGCGATATGTAAATAGTATTTAGTCAAGACGGAGTAAGAACCTCTGGGCTTTAGCCCGGAGTAGTTAACAATGTTGGTCGTTTATTACGGCAAGAAAAATATTGAAGCCAAAATTTTATGTAGATTCTTGAGAAACTAATCCTTCAATATAATACTTCAAAATCAGGCCGGATAATGTTTCCTTGTATGTTTTTCCCTTAGCTGTATTATTGATATATATGCTTGATTTGTAAAATCCACTAAAGTATTCGGTCTCCTCCTTTCCAGATCTCCTAAGTGCAAAACCATCACTGTATGGCTCTATCGAAATAATATCATATAGTTTTATATTCAATGTTATTATATCTCACGAAAATAACCATTGATTTCCCCCATTAAACCTTTGATAATATCGTCGATACAATCATCGATAATATCTCCGATATAATCGCAGAAATTTTTGCGTATTTGCCATAATTTGTCGGGCTTGGCAAAAAGCAATACCCAAAAGGGTCTCTGTCTCTATGGGGCGAGATGCCCCTTTTTTTGATATTAACACTTAGCAGTGCTCAACTCAAAGCACCGCTAAATTGTGGCACACCATTTTGCGGATTTTGGTGGA
>CAZSHJ010000059.1:0-10525 GCA_964606745.1 uncultured Thermoplasmatales archaeon
CGCCAGCCCTCCTCTTCGTGAGAAGCCCCGCCATTCATGGCGGGGAGTATGTCACCCATATTTAACTTTAGGACATATATCAAATGATAATTAAATTCCTCTAATGTCTTGCTCAGTGGGCTAAAATGGTATTTTTGCATTTTTCTTAAGCCTATGGACTTATCCTCTTCTTGTCCCTCGGGAATAAAATGCATTCTCTTACGTTGCCTAGATTTAGCACCTCCATCAAAAAACGTTCTATTCCAAAACCAAACCCGCCATGGGGGGGCATTCCATATCGAAAAGCCTTCAGATATTCGCTGAAATTTTCTACGTTCATTCCCATTTCCGTAATTCTATTTTTGAGCATGTTGTAGTCGTGAATTCGCTGGGCACCTGATGAAATTTCAGTTCCGTTGCATGCCATATCAAAAGCTCTTGCATACCGTCCGTCTGGCATAGCATAAAACGGCTTTGCCTCCAGCGGAAACTTGGTGATAAAATAGAATCGTTCCCCGACTTCCTTTCCCACAATCTTTTCCTCGTCTGTACCGAGGTCATCACCCCATTTGAAGTCTGCATGCTTTTCAAGAATTTCTGCGACTTCATCATATTTTATTCTTGTAAAAGGCAATTCCGGAATTTCCATATTTACGTTCAGTATTTCCAGTTCCTTTTCTCTCTCTTCAGTTGTTTTTTCGAGGGTTACATTCACCATCCGTTCTCCTATACTCATAACATCTTCCTCGCTGTCTATGAAGGCCATCTCCACATCCATGGCCGTCGACTCGTTCAAATGTCGTGAAGTGTCATGTTCCTCTGCCCTGAAATACCATGCCACCTCGTAAACACTGTCCATTCCCGTTGCCATCAATATCTGCTTGTAGAGCTGTGGGGACTGCACGAGATATGCATCTCTTCCGAAGTAATTTATTTTGAAAACTTCAGTTCCTCCTTCCGGGGACGAGACGGTAATTTTCGGGGTATGAACCTGGATGAAGCCGCTGGATGCTAGAAAGTCGGATGCTGCCCCAATAAAAGTATGCCTTATCCTGAAAATTGCCATTACTTTTTCCCGTCTCAAATCTATGAAGCGGTTGTCAAGGCGTGTGTCAAAGTCAACGTTTACCTTGTCTGCAATGCCCATCGGAAGCGGGGTTTCTGCGGATGAAAGTACATCTACCTCCTTGGGCAGCAGTTCCCATCCGTTCCTTACCTTCTCGTTTTTCTGGCATAATCCTTTTGCGGATATGATGCTTTCCCTTGAAAGGAGGGTTATTTTCTCGAATATCTCCGGCGTTTCCTTCTTAATGCAGGTTATCTGTGATATTCCCTTCTTATCCCTCAGCAAAATAAAGGCGATTCCTCCGAGATTTCGAATATCCTCTATCCATCCTGCAATTGATATGTCCTTGCCGAATTCTTCCTCCCTTACATCAACGGAATAATGGCTCCTAAGCATGCCCTGTAAAGAGAATGCAGGGTTAAATCTTTTTTGTCTCCCCAAAATGAGCATTATACAGTCCGACAAGCCCGTCCCAGTTGGGCATTCCAATTTGGGCCCCTTTCTCTCTCACCACCATGGAGGATGCCACACTCCCCAGTTTGCATGATGTTTCCATATCCATCCCGTGCATCAGCCCGGCCCAGAATGCCGCCTTGTAGCTGTCGCCTGCCCCCGTCGGGTCGGCATTGTCAGCCACTTTCACTGAAGGAATTCTTTTTCTGTCGCCCCGACTGTAAAAAGTGCTTCCATCCTTTCCCTCCGTCACGATTACATCCATTCGTCTTGCTATCTCTTTCCTGTCCATGCCCAGAATTCCCTCCATCTGCCTCAGTTCGAAGATGTTGCAGAAAAGAATGTTTGCGTTGTCCATGATGAAAGACAGTTGTTCCTTTGTGTATCTCGGGATGTCCTGGCCCGGTTCGAATGCGAGAAATTTTGCTTTCTCTGCCATGTTGCATGCAAATTCCGGATGGGAAGGAGCGATGTGAACGGTATCCCTTACAGCAGGTTTGATATTTTTCATTTTCTCCGATACCCCCCAGTAGAAGTAGGTTATCTGTTTGTGCTCTTCATCGTTGAATATGTATGCCTGGGCGATTTCTCCCTTGAACTCTTTCACACTAAGTTCTACCCCCAGATTTTTCAGGTGGGCATAATATGCACTTCCATCAAAATTTTCATCCACGGCAGCAATGAGTTCGCTCCTGCAGCCAAGCTTTGCAATGCCTGAGGCAATGTTGGCTGCCCCGCCGCCAAAATATTTTTCCTTGTTCTTTATGAAAATCGAGTGGTCTTTCTCAGGATGGCTGGGTATGTCAAATATAAAATCCAGTGCAATGTGACCTGTGACAGTTACTTTTTTTATCATATGTTAAAAATAATGACGTCACGTGCGTTTTCCGTTGTGCTCCCACCTTCCAAATATCCGACGATCTTTACATTATGCTTTCCGAATACCCTCTCATCCCACAGCCATGTATATGGTCCGTTCTCCGCAGTATGTTTCAGTTCATTATCAATATAAAATTCCACCTTTGTTATGTCGGTCGATGTTGCCGCCTCGATTTCTATTTTTCCGAGTATGACCGTTCTGCCAAGCAGCGTAGGCATAATCTCCTTGTTGGAAATATAAAGATATCCGGGTCGGGGTTTGCCCAAACTGCATCCCTTGTACCCGCCTATCACCAAGGTCGGGTCGCCAAACAGCTCAAACTCCTCGACGGTCTTATAATCTGTCTTTTGCATATTGGAGTGGTAATTGAGATAGTCCTCTATGCTGTGGGCAAGTATGTCCCCTGCCTTTTCCATTTGTGAAAAATGCCTGGTTAGATGTATATCCATGTATCCCGACAGTCCTGCAATGCACGAGGAGCCCAGGTATCCCCATGATAGTGCCGTGGTTGCGAAGGTTGCAATTGCACCCTTATCACTTGCCTTTACAAAATGCCATGCCAGACAGTTGCCATACTCAAAATCGCCGGTGGAACATGCATCAAGTATCACTAACGGATACTCGTTGTTGTTTGAGAGCAAGGAGACATCGCTCATGTCTATGCCAATCCATGTATTGAATTCACCGGGGGGATGAGTTGCCCAGCTGTATCTGTTTCCATGGCCGGAAAAATCAACAAATCCTGCACCATCATTTATCGCCCCTTTTATACTCTTGTCATCCAGATTTTCCATAGAGGTATAAAGTTTTGTGACTTCAAAGTCATTCAGATAGTTGAGAGCACGCTCTTTTGTATACTCTCCTTCATATACATTGCCGTTGTCGTCATGGCTGTCCCCGCCGCACAACACCGCCCGTTTGAACCACTTGCTTCCGTATGTGCTGCCCTCGTAATAAATTATTTTGTTGGCCACCGCCGATACTTCTGCAACATTGTCACATGCCAATCTGCCGATGTAAACGTCCGGGTATAAATCCATCTCGTCGGTTTTCCCATGATACTGGTATTCTCCAAAAAGGTCATTATCATTCGTATCCCAAGAAGAAAAATGCCCATCGGCATCATATATATCGGCATAGTAGAGGTCACTCGGAAAGTTACTTTCCTCACCGTCGTAGGTATATGACAACCTTACCGGCACTTTATCGGCACTTCCCACAAGCATCACGTACTCAATGCCCCATTTCTCTATTGAATCCTTGATAAAATATTTTATCTTCTCAGAGTCATCCCTTCCATTCGAAGAGTAAGCCTCGTTCAATGTGGCAATATATGTGGAAATTCCCCAGTTATTTTTGTGCTCGACAAGCGGCTGAAGTGCATTTTTGAATTCGGATGGTGCAACAATCAACAGATCGTAAACATCATTTGTAAGCATTGGCTTTTCCGGGGGAATATATTTTACTTCAATGTTCATCTCATCCAAATATTCAAGTTCGTTTGTTGACGGGGTGTAACGTGCGGGAAATGCATGTATTGAAAGGAATACCACATGCTCTCCGTTTTCAATACCAGCCCCTATATTGTACGTGGCCCAGTTTGAAGGATACATCTCATTACTTTCGTACACCTCGCCCTCGGTTAGTTCCACCTTCACGTTCTGCATGTTCGATGGAACCGGTTCCGGTGCAGGCATGATTTTTTTGTCGAGGTGCGTTATATGCACATCGCCTGTCTTAACATCTATGCCCTCGATTTTCGTTCCGAACGGAAACACAAGTATTTCTGATTTGTATGGCATTATTGGATAACCTACCAGAGATAATGAATGCTGTGTATTTTCTACGGAGAGAACGGCATATTCTCCTCTATCGTTTATGATTGGGGATGTAAAATTGAAGGATATAACCTTATTTTCGGTGCTATCTCCCACTGCATAAATGGCATTTCCGAATACGAGCGTAGCCAATATAAAAACCGAGATGGCAGTTTTCGTTGTCATCGAAGAGTAAAAGTATATTCATACTTAAAACTATTGCCACATAAGAAACAGAATTTCATGTCATACCCTCCTTATCTCATTCTTGCTTCCATCCTCGCTAATCTCTCTGCAACTCTTCCCGCCCCAGAATATTTATCATGAGAGAAAACCTGTGCTATTCCTTTTCCCAGAATAAATACGGCTTTTTTGTGGTCATCTTTTGATTTATGTACATGATGCGGAAGCACATCGAAATCGTCGTATTCATCAAATGCCGGAACTTGCTCCGAAGATTGTGTCTCCAACTCATTCTTTATCTGGGCAAATAGGGTATGGAGTTGAATTATTTCCTCCTTTTGCATCTCATCCCTTCCGTATACTAAATAAATAACTTGTTATTAAACTTTTCGCCTGCTTCTGTCAGGAAGTCATTTTGACCCGTAATCACCTCTTTGTGCCCACTGTGAGCAGCCCCCATCCAAATGGGTCCACTTTTTTTTGGCAGACATCGGAAAATACCCTTTCCATGAGCGCATTGTATTTTTCTGCAGGGTATATTTTTTCCTTCTGGGACAGGAAACAATTCGATATTCTGACGAATATGCTGCCAAGACCTTTGTCGTATATGTCCAGCACATACAGTTTCCCCCCTCTCCTCAGAACTCTGTTTATCTCCTCCAGGGTTGCATCCGGATTTTTCCACCATGAGAACGAGACAAATGCTATTGCAAAATCGAAGTGATTGTCACCAGCCGGAATACGTCCGGCATCTGCAACAATATATTCCAAGTTCTCTAAATCAGGATGGCTTGAGTTTCTTGCCCTTGTGATAACCTTCTCAGAGATATCTATACCTGCAATCTTTCCTTCCGTGGATATTTTTGCGATATTGCGGCATGTCCATCCCGTCCCGCATCCGATATCTATAACCCTGCTGTTCCTTTTCAATGGTATTTTCCTCAGCACACTTTTCAGGAATAAGGAATGCAGTATGTCAAGTTCGATGCGTGCATCAATCCATGCCATTATACCAGTCAATCTGGAATTTTTGCTTTCCATCTTTTTGCTGTCCTCAATATCAGAATGCTTCCGTAAGGGCAATTTTCCCCTTGCATCGTTTCTTCATCTCCAACAGTATTCTTCCATAGTAATCCTCATTTAGTCCCTTTTCAAAGGCGATCTTTTTCTCCTCTGTCAGGGCAGAGAAAATGCTTTCCTGCACCCCTACCTTCAGATGAAGCGAATCAATCATGATTTCCCTTGCCCCGGAATCGATGAAGGTCTGGACATATTTGCCGATCTTATCCACTGTTATATCTGGAAAAACCGGACCGAAGAAGATGTATACATAGATACCCTCATCAGCCATCTCTTTGACCGCATCAAGTCTTTTTTCTATTGGCGGCGCCCCCGGTTCGAGCAGTTTCGCATCCATTTCACTGAGCGTGGTGATGGTTATGCCGACTGCTGCCCTGCTGAATCTTTTTATTAAATCGGTATCCCTGAGTACAAGGTCGGACTTGGTCTGTATGTCGATTGGAAAGTTCTTTTTCAGCAGCACAAGAAGACATTTTCTTGTCATCTCATATTTTTTTTCTGCCGGCTGGTAGGGGTCGGTTACCGTAGAAATACCCACAACTCCTCTCCTTTTGCTTTTAAGTTCTCTCCTCAGTACCATAGGAATGTTGACTTTTGCGTATACTTCATGCCATTTCTTTCTGTCAGTATGCAGAACGTTGGGAACGTAGCAATATTTGCATTCATGTGAGCATCCCGAATACGGATTGAGGGAATAATCCAGTCCCGGCAGTTTTGAAGGAGAAAGGGCAGTTTTGCACCACTTTTCATTTGTCATGGTTCCAAAAAATCCTCCAGACGACGCTGGTGCAGACGGTTCCTTATCAGCTCGCTTGTTTCAATCCATCGCTCTATGGAAATGTCCATCACCTGCGAAACGTACATCAAAGCATGCCGAAATGTATCAAACTTGCGGGGTTCTTTCGTCAGTGCATCCCTTACATGCTCTCTGACGTTCCACACACCCACAGGCATTATATAACCCGGATGTATCTCCCTCAATACAACAACACCAGCCTGTCTCTTTTCCCTGTTCAAAGCCTCTGCTGTCGCAAGCCGGGCTGCATAATAACATCCGCCGATGGTTGCATATTTAGTCCTTCCTTTATAGAACTCGTGGTCACCGAATATGGCAATCTGCCTTTTCGATGGGTTCCATGCTGTAGCGGGATACCATGCTTCTATTAATTCGTATTGCCACGCCGAGGGGTACATGAGAACAAGCCATCTATTGTCCAGGCTGTGCGTCTCGTATATCCTGAACTCGTTTATGAAAGGGTACTCCTTGACATTCTTTTTCACTTCGTTACCTATTGTCGAATCGACGGCAGTTATGCTCCATCTCGTCGGCACGAATTTCCGGTTTTCCTCTATGCCGAAGGCGCCGACGGAAAAGGCCTTCTGCATTCTTGAAATTAGCACTCCGCTGTTGTACAGTTCCAGCAGGGCGTCTTTCGCCTTCAAGTCCCCGTCATAAAACGCCTTTTCTATATGCGGTTCAACCCTTGGGTTTTCCAGCCACACCTTCTTTATCGGGGCAGACGGACCATAGGGCTGCACCTCATCATACAGTGTGATGTTCCCATGCGGTTTTTTCTTGAATGTTACCTCCATGTCAACAGGACGCCCCGCAAGGGCGATTTCCCTCGTAAACTCAATGATTTTTCCGGAAAAATTACGAATAGAGGAGCGGTATTTCCCCCTTACCAGTTTCATCCTGAAATCCACGATGTCATCAATTTTTCTGCCCACCCATCGCTCCGGCGTGTCTATGATTGAAGTGTCACCCTGTATCGGCGGAAGCATGGGCCCTACATTTACCTTCGGGTATCCTTCTCTACCAACGAATACCGAAGGAGGAGTTGAGCCGTGCATGGAGGTTGAATCGATAAGAGGTCTGGTTTTGGCGCTCGAATAAAATTTGACAAGGATAGGGCATCTCTCCTTGCCGCACAGCAGTTTTGTCCCACGGCATTTCAGGCACATGGAGGAGGCATTTGAGTCAAAAACTGGTTTGCCTGCATCATCGATATCCAGAAATTTCCGAGGGGCAGTCTTCATTTATTTAACAACGTCACGGAGTTAAAAAAGATTTTTGCCCCCTTAAGACGCATTTAAAAAAGTTTTCGTGTTTTAACGGCCGTTTTCCATATTAGGAGATATGACTGACAGAGGAAGGGAATTAGAGAGATATAATAAGCAGTCGTAAGAATAAGAGGTAAAAAACATAAATAGAAGAATTGTACCAATATCTTGCTACTATCTGCATTGCATTCCTACCTTGTAATTACAGACAAATAGAAGACTTTCACAGTATGTTACAAAATTAAAAGCAGCAGATATAAAATTCGATTTGAATGGAATAGAGCAGAATCATGAGTATCCTCCTATCCTCAAACTGGGGTCGCCAAAAAGTATCCATTCCTGGACGGTCTTGGCATCAAGTGCAGTGTCGTTAAACGCCCATTCATTCCACTCTATCGGGAAGTCATCGAGATAGGCGGTTATGGATTTTCCCCATGCCTCCCCTAGCACATGCACATCATTCTTGCCGTATTCACTGAAAAACAGGTTATCTAGAAAGTCGCCGCCCCCTTCCTTGACCGCCCCCTGTTTATCCTCTTCTCCATATCCCAGACCCGTGCATCCCAGTGTGGCGATTGAGCCGCCATTGACACAGCGCGTGAGCCACCAGCTCCAGCATTCCGGCACGGGCAGTCCGAATGTCCAGGTCGAATGGAATATACTCATGTTGAACAAACTGTTGTGGCACCCGCCGACCACACAGACTGGAAGCATATCCTTGTTGGAAAGCAGGGGCATCTGGAATATCTGGAGCCCGTAAATCCATGTATTCTCGTCATATGGTGGATGTGTTGCCCAGGTTGTGGGGCTCCCATGCCCTGCAAAATAAATAAATCCGCATCCTTGGTTGATGGTTTTTACAACATCTCTCCAGTTTTTCAAAGAACCGTCAGACGTCCAGAGTTTCACCGGTTCAAATTCCGGCATTTCATCCAGTGCCTGCTGATTGGCAACTTCTCCCTCATAGTAATCGTTGAATGTATAGGTATCACCACCGACAACTACCATCTTGTTGAACCATGACTGCCCGTATGCGGTATTTTCATAGGTGACAATTTTATCAACCATTGTTTTAACTTCAAATTTGTTCCTGCACGGAAGCCGCCCGGCATACACATCGGGATATAAATCGGCGGTGTCATCCGCTGTTTTGTTTGCGTGCCATTCCCCGAATATGCCGTTGTCATTTGTATCCCATGAGGAGAAATGCCCTTCCGGGTCATAGATGTCGGCAAAATACAGATCGCTTAGATATTTATTTTCAGGTGTTGCGACATTATCCTCTATGTGACTATATCTCGCGGGCATAATCCATTTCTCCGCCACACCTGGCTTTCTCCCGCCGACCAGCAGAACGTAATCTATTCCCCATTCCTCAATGCTGTTCTTGATGAAGTATTTCACCTTCTCTGCATCGTCCCTGCCCTGTACGGTGAAATAATTTCCACCGTATATTTCATCAAGTGTCACGAGCAATGTCATTATACCGTGGGAATCCTTGTGTGTCAGTAACGGTTGCAGTGCCATTGCAAATTCTGACGGTGTGATAATCAGCAGATTGTATCCACTGTTTTCCGTGCATGATTCGACTGCCGGCAAATCAGGATTTAATTCTTTCGGATATAATGCATCTATTCCGGCAAG
The DNA here is from genome assembly GCA_964606745.1 of uncultured Thermoplasmatales archaeon. Taxonomy (GTDB): domain Archaea; phylum Thermoplasmatota; class E2; order UBA202; family DSCA01; genus VBQP01. The sequence goes on from CAZSHJ010000059.1 coordinate 9,167, forward strand.
TGCCGATGTTCCCAGAAGTATGCCCAAAACCAGAATTGTTATTGCTATTCTCTTGCCCATTTTTTGCCTCTAACCGTTAAATGGATAACAAGTTATAAAATTATTCCTAGTAGGCAACCCGGTAAAATAGTGTTGGTAAAAAAGTCCACCCCTTAGAAAAGAGTGACAGTTTTATAAACTAACACCCGACTGCTGAGGTGCCTAGTCAACCCCTCATTATTTAGCTTTTTTTTTATAAAAATGGTTACTTACGATAAACCCTCCAATTAAACCAATAGGTATGCTCAATATTACTGATATTGCCCAATTTTTATTATTATCCCACCATGAGGGCGGAGGGAATAAATTGGTATCATAAGTTATGCTAAAACTTTCACCATAAACAATTTTATCAATATTTTCAAGTCCTTGAGAGTACTTCAGCGTGTTATCAAAATTTTGCTCCAAACCTCCATTATTAATAATAGAAGAGTTTTCAGGGAGTTTAATTTCAACATTTGCACTTAAAGTTTTATAAGCTCTTCCGAATGCAAAAGCAATACCCCAAAAAGTTCTGTCATATTTGTTTACGGTCTTTTTTGCTGCATTTTGTATTGAATAATTAACTTTGAGAAATGCAACATCATCAGATATCGTGTAATTAATTTTTTCATCATTCAAAAAAATGTCGATATATAATCCAGTCGCACCAATTTCAGATTGTAATGGACAGGTATTTCCATTTTCATATTTAAATGAAACATTTTGGATGCAACTAATTTTAGTTTTATTTTCTGTATAAAAATTTCTCCACACACGAATTAGGCTGTCTTTTAGGCGTAAACTTCCGATAGGAATACTTCTAAAATTTGTTCCGTTGTACATGTCTACAAACCATATCTTTGTTTTGAGGGTAACTTTTGCGTCACCGTTATTCTCAATTAGTATATTCTCCTCGAAATCTTCAATAACAGGAGTTATGAAATTAGGCCGAGAATACTGTGTGGTCTGGAGCGAAGCGTAAGACCCGCAGATGAGAGGCCGTTTCTTTTAACCCATCAATTATTGTATTTCTGTCGTGCGCGGCAGACCATAAGGTCTGCCCCTAAACGGCACGACAGGAGTCTAAAAGAATGAACAATGTAAGTAGCGGTAGCTATAAAAAGAATGTGGGTGACACCCGGAATAACTGGGTAACCATGATGTTTGTGACGAAATACCGGTTCAACTGTTTCAGGAAGCAATCGCATATTAATACGTGCAAGGATGCTTTCCAAGAACTGGAACGGTTTGGTTTCGAATTTGGAGATTTTGATTTTGCAGGAAATCATGTCCACTTTCAAGTGAATATCCCAAAAAGATATTCAGTTCAAAATGCGG
>CAZSHJ010000060.1:0-10502 GCA_964606745.1 uncultured Thermoplasmatales archaeon
ACTTCAGAAAGTGAATCGCTGCTCAAAATCGTTATTACGCAAGAGGTCTAATGTTAAATAGTATCTAGTGCATATTCTCCAGATGAGCGATATTGTATTGCATGCTGTCGGAGGATACGACGAGGTGGGCAGAAACATGACCTGCTTGGAAATTGGAGACGAGGCTATAATAATGGATATGGGCCTTTACCTCGACAGATATATTCCCCTGCAGGATGATACCGATAACCTATCCCATAAAAAACTTATTCGGGAAGACGCCATTCCAAATGATAAAGTCATCTCCCGGCTGAGAGATAATGTAAAGGCAATTGTTTTAAGTCATGCCCATCTCGACCATATCGGGGCTATACCGTGGCTTGCCTCACGTTACGATTGCCCGATTCTATCAACCCCGTATACAGTGGAAATACTCAGGAAGATGGAGAAGAATAAATCCTTTAAACTGAAGAATAAACTTATTACAATCAATCCTAACTCCAGATACAGAGTTTCCAAAAACATAGGAATCGAGTTCATCCACACAACCCATTCCATTGTCCAGGCGTCGATGGTCAATATTTCCCTGCCCCAGGGCAACATTCTATATTCATTGGATTATAAATTTGACAACCATCCGATTGTGGGCAAAAGGACCAACAAAAGTAGACTCAGAAAACTTGGAGAGGAAGGTGTTATTGCACTGATTGTTGATTCTACAAATGCAGAGGAAGAGAAAAAAACTTTTTCAGAGTCTGTAGCAAGAGAAATGCTCAAAGATGTGCTTCTTGGAATGGAGAATGAAGGACACGGTATCATAGTAACCACTTTTTCATCCCATATTGCAAGATTGAAGAGTATCTTTGACATGGGAAATGCCCTTGAAAGAGAGGTGGTTTTTATAGGACGCTCCCTGTACGATTATATCGGCGCAGCGGAAAAACTGGAATTCGTGAATTTTTCAAGAGATGCCGAGATAATAAAGAGCGCTTTTGGAGCAAAAAAAAGGTTGAAGGAGCTGCATGATAAAAGAGAGAATTACCTGATTGTGGCAACAGGCGGCCAGGGGGAGCCAAATGCAACTCTGTCCAAGATGGTGAACGGGGATGTACCCTTTGCCATCATGCCCGATGATTTCATTGTATTCGCCTCAGGGGTTATCCCGACTCCGACCATCCAGGCAAACCGGAAAATTCTGGAACACAAGATCCACAATGCAAAAGCCAGAATGTTCAAAGATATACATGTGTCGGGTCATGCCTCGAGGGAGGATATACGAGATTTGATAAAAATCACCTCGCCGGACACAATAATCCCTGCACATGGAGATATGCAGAAGCTTGCATCCGTGGCCACACTTGCATCAGAGATGGGTTATCGCCTTGGAAAGAATGTGCATCTTCTTCAGAACGGACAGAATGTTCTGATAGAATAAGCATGGGTAATGGGTAACGAATCAGGAGGGATGAATGATAACATTCATTGAATTTATGGCAGGTACGGATACGTCTACATCTACCCTTTCTATTCCGTTGGCTGCTGTCTCCTTTATTATTTCCCCATTTTCTACCATATATTCTCCTGCAGGAACATAAAAATGCAGTCTTGCCGTTATATCCATCTCTAGGTCATTCTCTATATCTGCATTTACGGTGCTGGCGGAGCCGTCATTGATCGAATACGTGTTATTTAGTTTGTAAGATGGAATGGAATATTTCGGCTCCTTGTAATTGTAAGAAACTATCTTGTCGTCATTTACCCCGATGATACGATAGCCCCAGTAGGCATCTTCCGCACTTAACCCACTTGCAACTGTCGTTGTGGTGATGTATAGGGTGTCGTTCTGTGTGGTCACGTTGTCATAATGCACATGTCCTGCAAATACCGCATTGACATCGTATTTTTCAATGAGACCGAGCAATTTCGCTCTTCCAGTATAATTCTTATTTTTTAGCAGCGAATCATTTTTTGTTTCCCAGAGGGGATTATGATGAAGCATGATAAATCTTGCTTTTGCATTGGTGGAATGTTGTAAATCCTTTTCAATCCATTTCATCTGTTCCTCACCGATGTTGCCTCCCCACTGAAACGGGACATAGGAAATTGCCCATCTGCTCATGGCGGGCCAGTCATACGAATTGACAGATGTGAAATGGCATTTGCCGTAATCAAATGAATAGTAAAGAGGGCCTATAAATTCCTTCCATAATTTAAACCCATCCTGCCCCAGCTGTATATATCCATCATGATTTCCAGGGCATAAAAAGGTGGGCACATCAAATTGCTGTAGTATCTCATAGCATTTCCTGTATTCTATGGAGTATTCAAACGGGTAAAGTTGCCCGAAAACCAGGTCGCCTGTTATAATGACAAAATCAGGATTTAGAAGGTTTATCTCCTCGACACTTTTCCTAGCCGCCTTCCACCCGATGGTCTTGCTTATGTCTACCTTCAGACCCCTCGGATCGCCTATGTGAAAATCTGTCAGATGGGCAAATGAAAATGAGTCCTTGAATTCTTTTACTATGGATACCGCTCTGGGCTCCTCTGCCCGGGATGCACCCCAGTCTCCCTTTGCAGTGATAGTAATATTATAGAGGTCATCATCCACGCCGTACGGAACCTGCACGGATAGTGACCAGATGTTTGTCGTGGCATTATACCCGATGCCTTCAATAGGAAGGGAAAATTCCTCATATACACTATCGTATGCTGTTGATATGGTGCATTCCCAGCTATCGGGCGATCCGCTGAAATTCACCATCGCCGTGAAGTTGCTTTCCTCCGCCAATATTATAGGCATCGAAAAAAGCGGGTAAACAATTTTTATTTCGGAATTTGAGTATATGTAATTTTCATCAGTTGATATACCGCTACTCTCAAAAATCGCATGTTGTTCAGAGGAACGGGAAGGATCAACACAAGGACTGTTTCCCATCGAAGCGGAAATGCCGCTCAAAATCAATATTGCCAGCAAAGAATAAACCACTTTTTTCATCGCTTTATATTGTTTTCCTTCTTTTAATCTTTTTGATATCGGTACCTGCATAAGAATAAAAAGGAATTTGCCATTATGAATTAATGAAAATCTGCCTTGGCGGTACGTTCAGCATAATCCATGAAGGACATGAGGCACTGCTGAAAAAGGCATGTGAAGTTGGCGATAAGATAACCATCGGCGTTACAACAGATGATGCGGCAAAAAAGATGGGAAAGAGTGTGGTGTGTTATGGAGAGAGAAGGCAAAAACTTGAAAAATTTTTGATGGAGAAGTTTGGCAGAACTGCCGATATTGTCCCTCTAAATAATCTATATGGACCGGCAACATATGATGACTTCGATGCCATTGTTGTATCCCCTGAGACGGTGAAAGGTGCGGAGGAGATAAACAAAATAAGGAAGGAAAGGGGCTTGAATGAATTGAAGATAATAGTGGTGCCGTTCGTGCTTGCGGACGATGGTATCCCGGTTAGTTCATCAAGGATACAGAGGGGAGAGGTGGAAGGAAAAAGGAGGGTGAAGGTGCTGCGTGTGAAAATTCATTCCTCCGACGAAGAAGAGATTTCAGGGGCAATAGGGGCGTTCAAAAAACTTCTTCCCGGCACGGAGATACAATTTGGCGGCAACGTTCACGACGCAGATTATGTCGTCGAATTCGAATCAGGCAAATGCACGATAAAAGACATTGCAGGCTACACGACTATAGGGAAGACGGCGGAGGAATCGCTTCTGACCCGCCTGAATCACTAACTTTTTATTTTGGTGCAACATTCCCTTCTCAATGCGGGGATGGCCCAGCCTGGCAAGGCGCAGGATTGCTAATCCTGTGGTCTTTTGACCACGAGGGTTCAAATCCCTCTCCCCGCGCTTCTGGATTTCGTTCATTAATACAATCTGAAGATGTTACAACATGCTGCACCAGAATCAACATTTCGTGGATAGAACAGCAAGACCAATATACTTAAATAATTTGTAATATATATTCTCTGGATGGAACAGAGAAGAGGAAGGCGTCGCTGTCGCAGGTGGGTTGAAGGTATGCCTATTACATCACAGTTTGAACCCGTCAATGCCGAACGGGGGTATAACATTGTAAATATTTTTATCGAGGAGTTTGAAGCCGTCCGTCTTGTGGACTTTATGGGCATGAATCAAGTAGAGGCATCAATTCGAATGGGTATTTCCCAGAAAACCCTGTGGAATGATCTCACCTCGGCCAGGTGGAAAATTGCAGATGCCATAGTGAATGGCAAGAAAATACAAATCGGGGGCGGGAGTTATATTCTGCATGGAAGGATAAATAAAACCGCTCGTGAGTAGATAATATATCGATTATCATCGATTCACAAATGAATGCAGTTAGAAATATTTATATAGAACATCAAATATACTAACGATAATATCAGCACCTTAATATAAGCTGATACACATTAGTAAAAATATCACAACAGAGGTATGAAAATGAAGGAAGAGGTATTGAAAGTTTCTGAAGCTCTTTCGCAGGATGTAGGCTCGGGTAGAGCCAGATTGGACGGAAAGACAAGGATAGAGCTTGATATAACTCCTGGAGATATAATAGAAATAGAAGGCGGCCAAAAAACATCGGCAGTTGTCTGGAGAGCCCGTCCGATAGACGAAGGAAAGGGAATAATCAGGGTAGATAATCTCACCAGGAAGAATGCCAGAATTGGAATGGGGGACAAGGTAATTGTCAGAAAAATAGTGCCCAAGGTAGCAAAGAGGGTGATAATGGCTCCGGCAATTTCCCAGGGGCAGAGAATTCAATTCGGACAGGGTATAGAACATCTTGTTAAAAGGGGGTTGCTGAAGAGGTCCCTTAATGCAGGGGACACTGTCGTTGTACCAGGTATAGCCCTATTCGGAAATTCCCTTCCGTTCGGTGTAATCAAGACCGAGCCGAAAGAAATTGTTACCATAGGCGAGGAGACCGAGGTTGTGGTCAAGGAGGAGCCACTAAAGGAAGATACGCTTAATGCTCCTCAGATAAGCTATGAGGATATCGGCGGATTACACGAAGAAATCATGAAGATACGAGAGATGATAGAGTTGCCCCTCAAACATCCCGAATTGTTTAAGCGTCTCGGCATTGACCCGCCAAAGGGTGTTCTGCTTCATGGTCCCCCTGGGACGGGAAAGACTCTTATTGCTAGGGCTGTTGCAAATGAATCTGGGGCAAACTTTTTCACAATCAACGGTCCGGAGATAATGAGCAAATTTTATGGGCAGAGCGAGGAAAATCTAAGAAAAACTTTTGAGGAAGGGGAAAAAAATGCACCCTCGATAATTTTCATTGATGAAATAGATGCAATAGCCTCGAAGAGGGAGGAGACGCACGGAGAGGTGGAACGCCGTGTCGTATCGCAGATGCTCACTTTAATGGACGGGCTTAAGGGGAGGGGCAAAGTGATTGTCATAGGTGCTACGAACAGGGTTGATTCGATAGACCCTGCCCTCCGCCGCCCCGGGAGATTTGACCGAGAAATTATTGTCGGTGTTCCCGACCGGAAAGGAAGAAAGGAAATCCTTGAAATTCATACAAGGGGGATGCCAAAAGCAAAGGACGTTGACCTTGATAATCTGGCAGATGTAACGTATGGATTCGTCGGGGCTGACCTGGCTGCACTTTCGAGAGAGGCCGCCATGAATACCCTAAGGAGATATTTGCCGGAGATAGACCCCGACAAGCCGATACCAACCGAAGTTCTTCAGAAAATGGAGGTGGTGATGGATGATTTCAAAGATGCGCACCATTCCATCGAGCCGTCTGCACTGAGGGAGGTTCTAATTGAAATACCAAAGGTCAAATGGAGTGATGTTGGTGGCCTTGAAGATGTGAAAAAGCGTTTGAAGGAGGCAGTGGAATGGCCCCTGACAGACCCCGGTTTATTCAAAAAAATGGGCATAAATCCGCCAAGGGGAATACTTCTCTATGGCCCTCCAGGCACGGGAAAAACTCTGCTTGCCAAGGCGATTGCAAACGAGTCAAATGCAAACTTTCTTTCGGTAAAGGGACCGGAAGTATTTTCGAAGTGGGTCGGTGAGAGCGAGAAAGCCCTGCGAAACTTATTCAAAAAAGCAAAACAATCCTCGCCCTCAATAATATTTCTTGACGAAATTGATGCCCTTGCACCGAAGAGGGGTATGTATGAAGGAACAAGAGTTACGGACACCGTCGTTAACCAGTTGCTCACATCCATGGATGGGATGGAAAGCATGGATGACGTTGTTATCATAGGTGCGACTAACAGACCTGATATTATTGACTCGTCCTTCCTGCGTCCTGGAAGGTTTGACGAACTCATTCTTGTGGGACAGCCGGATGTAAATGCAAGGGAGGAGATATACAGAATCCATACAAAAGGCATGCCGATTTCAAAGGATGTCGATATATCGGAACTTGCAGGGATGAGTGAAGGATTTGCAGGTGCCGACATAGAAGCTACATGCAGGGAAGCGGCAATGAGTGCACTGCGCGAGAACAGGGAAGCAGGAAAAGTAAAAAGGGAGCATTTCATGAAAGCATTTGAAACTGTTCGTCCATCGATAGACGAGGAAACTATAGAGTATTACAAGGAAATATCGAGCAAACTCGGAAAAGCCGTTACGAAGAAGGAGATTGCAGAGGGCATGGAAGTGATGTGATTTGACGGAAACTTTATCAATAACGTAACGTACCAACGAATGGAATTTCCCATGAAAATATTCCGAATCTGCAGACATTTTATGGTAAATCCGAGCGATAGTTATTTAAAACAAAACTACATTTATAACTTGGAGGCAAAAACATGAAAGAAAAAAAAGCAATAACAATAATGGCATTATTAGTTGCAGCATTGATGGTTGGACCAGCCGCTCTGGCTGCGACTACGGGAAGTACAACAGCACCTATTTCTGAGAACGATGTCAAGTGTGTTGAAATGCCAATCGGGAGTAACAACTTCGGCGATACATTGGTGGCAGGAAGTAGCGATGACGAATTCGAGCCGGTAATTGAAACGGATGCAAGCGGCAATCTGCTGGTATCATATACGGTACAGATGGGTGTATTTGAGTCTGATGTTCTTCTGGCACGTTCCACAGACGGTGGTAGCAGCTGGAATGGTTTGACGGCTCCGTGGGGCGACCTCGAGGGATTGCAGTACAGCCCTGCTATGATTTACTACCCGGACGGAGGAGCAGTAGTAGGAACGTTCGCAGATAACACCGGGGGGTGGCAGATGTTCTTCAGTGTGTCAGATATATCCGATGAAACGACGTATGATTACAATGGATGGGGTGGATTCGACGAAATCAGTTGTTCGGCCGTCTCGTATGCCACATTCGATGACGACACGAAGATTATGGTGACACCAATGACAGGTACAAGCAGCGGTTATGAGGGAACATGCATATGGGGATATGTCGACTTCACGGAGATGACAGGCTACGGTGGCTCCTTCTACTATGATGCACAGTCAGCGACAGGAGAATACACCGATGCCAACAACATGGAAGGTTTTGCATTCACCGGCAACCACTATGGTTTTGTCTGCGATGCACTCAGGGCATCAACTGACACCTACCAGCCGTTGATAAAGTGGACTAAGTACGAGGATGAACCGGACCTTGAGTACACAGAGCATCAGTTCTGGCTCGAGGATGAGGCAACGGCAAAGGATCCAGATGCTGTTGGAACAGGAAATAACATCTACACCGTGTATAGCATATACAATCCTGCTTTCGGTGACTACGATATAAAATGCAAGTACTCTCATGATGGTGGAGCCAGCTGGGACGCAAGCTCACCGGCAGCTGCGCAACTGGTCGATGAGACAAATCCAGCCGTTTACGCTTCCGGCAACAACGTCTTCGTTGTATATGTAAAACAGGGAAACCTTTATCTCGTGAAATCTGAGGATGGCGGTGCCACATGGGGTGACTCCGAGCAGGTAAACGAACAGGCCGGAACGGTTGTGGCTGAGCCAGGGGTGGCAAGCATCTCAAAAGGTGGTATTGTCTGGGTTGACAACAGAAACGGAAACAAGGATATATATTATGCACCACTACCCGCTCCGATAATAAACGTTGCAGGAATATCTGGAGGGATGGGTGTTTCGGCAATCGTTGCCAACACAGGGTCTGTAGACGGAACCAATATAGACTGGTCAATAGAACTCAGCGGACTAATATTCTTGGGCAAGGAAGCCACAGGAACAATTGACACACTGGCAGCAGGCGGAGAAACATCAATAAGCAGCGGCTTAGTCTTTGGTATCGGACCAACAACAATAACGGTGACTGCAGGCGGAGCATCTAAGACTGCAAGCGGCTTTGTACTCGGACCTCTTGTGCTGGGAGTGAAATAGAACTCCCTCACTCTTTTCCCTTTTTTAATTTTTAAAAAGTATATTTTTGTCTTGCCGACAGTTATTTAAGTTAATGTAATATTCATATACCGGAGGCAAAAGCATGAAAGAAAAAATAAAAAAGAGCAAGAAAATGGTTTTAGGAGCTATAGCAGTGGCAGCCGTAATGTGCATTAGTGCTGTGCCTGCTGCACTCAGTTTTTCGGAGAATACAACAACGAACGAGACAATCGTAGTACATGCAATAGATAAACCACTAACGGGAACGGGAATGTTGGGTAACGGCGATGTGCTTATTTCGTCGGACAACCCGGATGGGGACGATTTGCATCCACAGGTTACAATGGGTCCAGGAGTGTCGGTGGTTACCTACGAAAAGGCGGAAAGCATGCTGCAAAAAAATGCTGTCATTTGTTACTCGGCAGATGGCGGTTCATCTTGGATAATGCAGTTTGAAGTCAACTCTGAAGATTTGAGTGGCTCGGGGGTACTTAGTTCTCCGGCGATATTGTACAATCCGAATGCCGATGAATTCTTCTTTACTGCGAACGATCCGGCATCTGAATATCCGAGTTTCTTTGGCTGGATTCAGGGAGACATTGCAGGTGCTGACCAGATGAAATACCTGAACGCCTTTAACGATGAAAATCCCGTAGGGAATTCACTGACTTATATTGGAGAATGGATGGTATGGTTCCACATATACGATTATTCGACAGGGTCGGCATTTGAGACACCCGGTTTAATCTACATAACATATAACGACGACGATGAAACATATAACTTCCCCATTGATGCGGACTCGGGATGGATTCAAGGTTTATATTATGACGGTGAGTCTGTTCTGAAGACAACCCCGGCAAGCAATCCTTCGATAGCTGCAGGTTCCGAGCGCATGTATATGGCTATGCAGCACTACAACGAAACAACAGGCAGAAATGAAATTGCATATAAGATAACACTTGCAGATCTCAATGAACTATTTACAAATGTTGGAAACGGCCAGGGTGGAATGGACAAGTATGCAGATGTGGAAATCTGGCCATGGCAGGGATATATGGGCAAGGGAGACCTTTTTGACTCAAAAGACCCGGATGTGGCTACATCTGGAAGCAATGCTGTAGTCGTATATCAGACAACCGACAATATTTATGGAGACTATGATATACACTGCACCTATACCAATGATAACGGCGAGACATGGAATACTGTTGCCGTTGCAGAAAATCATCCGGCAGATGATACCAATCCGGCAGTTTATATGAACGGCAATACTGTGTTCTGTGCATATATCAGCAGCGGAAACCTCTATCTCATAAAATCCGAGGATGGCGGTGCTACGTGGGGTAATCCCGAGCAGGTAAACGAACAGGCCGGAACGGTAGTTGCAGAGGATGCATCAGTTGATATCAACGCTGGTGGCATCGTCTGGACGGATAACAGAAACGGAAACAAGGATGTTTACTATGCACCATTACCCACTCCGATAATAAACGTTGAGAGCATATCCGGAGGGATGGGTGTTTCGGCAACTATTGTCAACAGTGGAACAGAGGACGGAAGCAGCATAGACTGGTCAATAGAACTCAGTGGACTGATATTCTTGGGCAAGGAAGCCACAGGAACAATTGACACACTGGCAGCAGCAGGCGGAGAAACGTCAATAAGCAGCGGCTTAGTCTTTGGTATCGGACCGACAACAATAACGGTGACCGTAGGCGGGGCATCGAAGACTGCAAGTGCATTTGTACTCGGACCTCTTGTACTGGGAGTGAAGTAGAACTCCCTCACTCTTTTCCCTTTTTTAATTTTTAAAAAGTATATTTTTTTTGGTTTTGTATAAAAATATGCCCATAAGGGAAACAAGGGCAGAAGAAAAATGAAATAGGGGCAAAGCCCCTATAATCCCATTCCGCCTTCGTTCCTCGGCAAGCCCTCGCCCACAAGGGGCTCGGTCATACCGCATCTCACTCGGCGGTAAATCAAGATAACCGTTGCTGTAAGTCATCAATGACAACTATCCCACAGTGATGTTGCTGCTCTTTCAGATAAATGCTGGCTTCAAGTTTATTTTTCCTGTTGACTCATGATGCTCATATCCGCTCCAGAAACTTCCGTGTGGATACCGTTTCCGAAACCCCGGATGTTGCTCAAATA
>CAZSHJ010000061.1:0-10060 GCA_964606745.1 uncultured Thermoplasmatales archaeon
ATCTGCGGGTCTTACGCTTCGCTACAGACCACGCAGTATTCCCGGCCTAATTTCAATAATATCAACCTGCTCATCAATCCAATATTCCCTTTTATTCTTTTTCTATTACTCATTTCTTGAAAATAAATTTTATATAACTTGTCAATCATCCTGCTTCTTGCTGCCTATGGCATAAAACTGGGGGAAAAAATTGAGCTGGATGCCCATATCCAGCGATTTCAGGTATTCCGATTCCCATTCCTTTATTTCGTTATCATTCATCCCCGCCCTCCTCAAAACATTCCAGTAAAAATCCCTTGAACGGACGTAGGATGCTCTGTCCTCATCGCAACTCCATATTCTCTGGTTGCCAATACCCACCTCCGTATCCAGTCCTGCTCCCACGAACAGTGCCCTAAGCTTCCGTCCAATGTGCGGGTCTCCTCCCCTTCTCTTTATCGCTTCCCCTGCAAATATCGGGTCGACCATGCTGTTTTCTGGCCAGTGGATCTTACCTCCAAAATCCGGCTCCAATGATGCTACCACTTTTCCACCGGGCTTTACCACTCTTGCCATTTCATTGACAACACGCTGCGGGTCTTCTGACCACATCAAAACAAGATTGCATATTGCGATATCGAAATAATCGTCTTTGAACGGCAGGTTATGAGCATCTCCTGTACATAGACGCACATTTTTGGAATCACCCAGCATCTCCCTTGCCGTATCCACCATGTCAGGTGAGTCGTCCAGCGCAATTACAATGCCATTGGTATGAGCAGCCATATCCTTTGTTACCTCACCCGAACCGCAACCCACATCCAGTATCAACCCGGCATCTTTAAGCCCCGCCACAATGTAAATGGGATGCCTTTCCTCCGCTGTCTCGAGAGCCTGTTGCTCAAGTTTTTTTATGAAATGTCCAAGTTCGTCCCTAGTCCGATTGTGAGGCATCAAATCATAAATATTGCCCCGTACATAAGGTTTTGTGATTGCCGTCGTTGTTTCAAGAATGGATACCGCAAGCGTCTGCATAGGAGAAGAACTTCTTTCGCTACACAAATGGACGGAGTTGGGAAAAAATGTTTACCGGACAGATGGTATGCTCGTATTTTTCATCGACGATATGCACCTATATCATAATGACATTGACGTAGAAATAAAAAAATGGGCAGAGCGGCTTGATGCGGTCATATTTGCCTCACGCCACCAATCGGAATCCGGAAGAAAAACCCTGTCTGTCCATCCCATAGGAAATTTTAGCAAGGCAAAGTTCGGAGGTAAAAACAGGGAACTTGTTCCTTCAGCCCCAGCCCTCATGGGGAATGCCCTCAAACTCCTGCATGAAAAGTCAGGGAAAATGGACTATGACGTTTGCTATGAAGTGACGCATCACGGTCCCTATCTTTCAACCCCCGCATTTTTTATAGAGGTCGGGAGCACCGAGAAGGAATGGGGCAATGTTGAAGCATGCAGGATCATCGCAGAAACAATCATGAATGTCAAGGAAAAACCACATGATATTGCAATAGGCATCGGCGGGGGACATTATGCACCCCGTTTCACCGATATCGCTCTGGAAAAAGGCATGGCATTCGGGCACATGATACCGGACTACCAGCTTGCCAATGTGGACAATGAAATGGTACTCAATGCCATTTATGCTACGCCCGGTGTGAAAAATGCATACTTCCACGGAAAAAAAGGAAGACATTACAAAAAAATCATTGAGGACAAAGGCATCGAGTGTATCCTGTAAAACAGCTCGCTCTTGCAAATTTAAAAATAGTGGTTTTCTCAAAAATATGTAGGCAAAATCTCTACATGTCCTCAATATTAATACTTTATTTCAAAACCCCCATTTCCTTCTGGCATTTCATAGATTACATCCACTTTATCTACTCTCGAAAAAGGGGGGCCGTGACGGCACCACTCAACCATTTTTTCAGCGAAAGCCATATACTCTAAACAGAACTCATTAGCCAAAGAAATATTTAATAATAAGGAGTGTATATAAAATATATGAGACAAAAAATTGTTGTTATTGCACTCTTTGTATGTTTTTTGATGATTGTAATGCCACTTTCAGATGGCATTAGCAAACATCATGTAACTTTCACGAAATATATGCCCGACGGCCATATTGACACATTCACCACGGAGATTACCTTGAATTATAATGAGACCGTTTCTGAAGGCATATCTCGTGTATGCAGACAGCTCCTTCTTTCCGATACGGAGTTGCAACGTTATGCAGATCAAGGCTTTGACCTGTACATGATTGTTTCATCAGGATCCGGCTTCCATTTTACATTTCCCTCAAGCTTTTTTAGGTCATCCCATTTTAACATTATTTACTCTTTACTTCCCTCGATCATTTTTTGCAATTATGACAATTATTTTTCCGTGACGGATATTTATCCGATTTCAGATCCTGATAATGCAACCTCGCTTGCAGGATCTCATAAACTGGTATGCATAGGATTCGTTGGTATCATCGGCTGGACCGGATATTTTTCCAGGGGGTCTACGGGTTTTGCCGGTTTCTCGCCTTTTGTTTGGTTCAATACAGAGTGATTTGAGCAATAATATTGTGAACAGAACACATTTCTATGACGTACTGGAAAAAAATATGTTCCCTTACATTGAAAATTGCGGTACAGGTATGTATGGATGTGGCCAAATATTATGCGGTGAGCTACTGCAATAGACAAACTGATAATCTTGCATTTTATAGTTGCCGAATTACTCAAAATCATCTTACCGTAGAAAAACTTATGAATGGCTAAGAGATTTAGCAATATGAAAGTAAAAATATTAACGACTCTGATAATTTTAAGTTTTTGTATATTAGTGTTTAATAATCAATCGGAGGGGACAAATGAACGAACGACACTGTTCGTGAAATATTTGCCAGATGGCAGTACTCAAACCTTTCAGCACAACATAGAGTATCTTGCAGGAGAAAACCTATCCGAAAGTATTGCAAGAACCTGTGGCGAACTAGTGGCAGACGACGAGCAGATACAACAGTATGCGGAACAACAAACAGGATTGTTTTTCCTTGTATCGGGAGGAGACGGAATGCATGTTGCGCTTCCGCCGAGCGGCAAATATTCCCGTATACTCGAAATGTACTGGCAGCTGGTCCCCTGTCTGTTATACTGTCATTATACCGAAGGAGGTTATTCTGACATAACACCAATTGATGGAGGGGCTAACACAAATATCACGGTTCCCCATCGGATTCTGTGTATTGGTTTCGTGGGAGTGCTTGGCTGGAGCAGACCATTTTCGTTCGATGACACGGGATTCGCCGGATTTACGCCCTTCCTTTGGTATGAACAAGATTGAAAATCTAACATTCCGTTCAAAAATAGCTGCAAAACATCAGTGAATTGTTGTTGACGGAGATTGTTGCCGATAAATCCTGCAATTTAGAAAAGGTTATTTTTATGACAAAATGAGGATTGTCATTAAATATTTTCAATACCTTATTGCGAATTCCTTTTCTCCTTCTGGCATTTCATAGGTTACAGCCACTTTATCTACTCTCGACAAAGGAGGACCATGACGGCACCACTCAACCATCTCCTCCACCTTTTCGTCGTCGCCCTCGAATACAGTTTCCACCCTACCGTCTGGAAGATTGCGAACCCAGCCGTTGAGAAGTAGACTTTCGGCTTTCTCCCTTGTCGATGCCCTGAACCATACTCCCTGCACACTGCCGGAAACAAATATATGGGCACGCTTCATAAATGGTAATAAAAGCAGAATATTTATCTTTGCGGATACGGAAACATTAATAAAATTGCCCTTAACCGCATCTCCGCCTTTCTATATCTTTACTCAATATTGAACTAAAGAATCTGGTCGAATTCGTAATCACTCCACCCCCTTTCCCCTACCAATATTTCAAATTCTATGGGGGTTAAAATCGGTTTTTTATAGCTGACAGAATCGTCCATGGCTATTCTCGGGCATGAAGTTGAAACATAGAAATCCAGATTCATATAATCCAACCTGTCCGGAGAAAAATTATTCAAGGAGATAAAATGGGCTTTCAATCCCTTATCCTCAGCCAGTTCTTTTAACGTACTTGCAAGGTTCATCCTCTTCTGCCCCAGTTTTTCCCCGATCAATATGCCCACGTTATTTTTATCCATGGCACTCGATATGAGAGCATATCTCCGCCTCATCATCTTTTCTCTCATTTCCTCGATTTCGGCCTTTATTGCCTTGCCCCGGGAAGGGTCGGCTATAATAACGGGTTTTTTTGCTGCTATGGAAAGTCCCAACGGATGGAAATATCCGTCACCCACATAGAGAAAAGAATCCACCCTGCCTGCTATGGAGGTGCCCGCTGTCAAATCACAGCCAAGTATCTGGCCGTCATGGGCTGTCCGCCTGCTTCTCTTGCCAATCATCGGTACAAAGCCTTTACTTTCAAGAATTTCGATGCATCTGCCCATCTGCAGGATATACGGCGTTATGCTTACCACCCCTATTTTTTTGCCCTCCAGCAGTAACGCCGCTTTTTTTACAACATCTGCTGCGTCAAATGTCGAATGCACTTCCAGAAAGGCTGCCCGGGCAGGATACTCATTTTTGAGATATGGCATTTCGGCCTCTCCGATATAGATTATTTTGTCAATACCCATGTCTTCAATGCCGTCGCAGAAATCACATGCCCCGTAGCATGAATCGGCGGATATCACCGCCTCCACGTCCATTGAATAGAGAAAATCCGAAATTTCCACGGCAAGAGAGGAAAGACCATCCGGCAATTTTATGAGCACTCTGCTGCATCCCTCCGCGATGCCACCCAGCTTTTCGAAATCAACGTTGCCTGATTTTGACCTTGCCATCTACTTCAATATCAACAAGAGTATTTATATCCATGCCAATCTTCTTCTCTATTTTCTCGATGTTACTCTTATTCACCGCGATGAATATCCCGTTTATTTTAACATCCATCTTTTTGAGGGCGGAGACCACGGCAGACAGCGTTCCTCCGGTACTTACAACATCATCGACTATCACGACTTCATCCCCTTTGTCGATACCGTTTATGAAAAGGTTCGAAGAAGAGTAGCCCGTGACCTGTTTCACCGATACCTCTCCCGGAAGGCCGTAACTCCTTTTGCGTATTATCGTGAAGGGTATTCCTGTTTTTATGGACAGGACTGCAGCTATCGGTATGCCCATTGCCTCCATGGTCACAATTCTATCGCACGCCGGCATGATGTTTTTTATTCGCTCGGTAACCTCTCCAAGCAGGGACGAATCGATATAAGGTATCCCGTCGGTAATTGGATGGATAACATAATTGTAGTCTCCTTTCTTGATTATGGGGGCATTTTTCAGAGATTCCTCAATTTTGCTCATGAAACCACCGATTTGAAATCCTTAACAAATTCACCTATTAATTTCTTTTTCACATGCGGCATGACCACAATTCTTATGAAACCATTTTCCGCATCAACCCCCACCTTCCATCCACTCCCGGATAATCTTCCTGCGATTTCACCCGCATTCCCAAGCTTTATACCTATCACGTTCATCCGGGGCTCCGTCACCAGTTCAAAACCCTCCTCCTTCAATTTTTTTTCGGCATAGCGAGTGATATCCATACATCTCTTCACAATCTTCATATATCCGTCATCTCCCAGATATTTCATGACTGCGTAGGTGGCGGCTGCGGCGGCACCCGGCCTGGTTCCAAGTATGGACATCTGATTTCCCGTATGAGTACATGCAGAATTGACCGATATAGCACCGAACCATTCTTTTTCCTTTGTAATAAGCACACCCGACGGGATTACGGATAGGCCCATCTTGTGAGGGTCTACGGATATGCTACTCACCCCGCTTACCTCGAAATCAAATTTTTCCCGGATAACTCCCATCTTTTGCAGGAATGGAATTACAAATCCACCGAATGCGGCATCGACATGAAAATAAACGTTCTCATCCATGCATATCTCACCCATTTCCTCTATCGGGTCCATAAGTCCAAGGTTGGTCGTTCCGGCAACGCCGACAACACATGCCGTATCGCTGCTTATCATATCCCTCAGACTGCCGGCATCCGCTATGCGATTTTTTGAAGGTAATATCTTTACCTTCAAACCCATGAGTGACGATGCCTTTCTAAACGAGAAGTGAGCGGATTCTGGCACGATGACCTCTTTCTTCCCACTAATATTTTTAAAAACCCACAAAGCCATCAGATTTGATTCCGTACCGCCTGATGTCATCTGCCCCCCAAGACTTTCAGGTGCATGGAACATTTTGCCCACCATTTTTATAACATCTTCCTCGACCTCCCTTGTTCCCGGGAAAAGCCCCGGGTCGCCCAGATTCGTTTCCATGAACATGCGGTATGCCTCAACAGCTACCGGATGGGGACGTGTGCACATTGAGCCCAAAATATGCCCCGATGAAAATGTCATGTCTTTCGAGCGGGCGTCCTTCAGTTTCTCAAAAATCTTTTTCTTCATCACTACACCACCTCAAGTTTTATCTCGTCGCCCCTGAAGGTATATGCTCTCCACGAGTCATCACTATAGGGCAATGCCGTTATTATATGTACCCTGCCATATTTTTCAAAAAGATGCAAATCAGCTTCCGATGGTATCGGATACGGAGAAGGATGCGAGTGGACGGTTCCCACAATAGAGTAGTCAACAGGGGCCATATACAACTTAAATATTGCATGTGAGCCGCCTGATATAGTGCCCGGAAGGAGGACAACCTCTGATATTATTTTCCGATCATCACCAACTGACAGCAGACCTGCAAACTCTCTCGGATGGATAGACCTGGCACTCTCTTTTATGAGATCTATGCACTCCCTCTCAATCCCCCATATTTTCTCCATTATCGGGCCTCTTTGCTTTGAATGACAGCGTCTCATGAACCTTTCTGTAAAAATTTTCTTCGAGGCGGATGAAAGCGGATTTTTTATCTGATACGGATAAGACTACCTCATCCTTTTTTGATATCAATGCTTCGCGGTTTCCATCTATAATAATCTTCGCTTTTTTGTTACCTTTAACTCTAACATATAATTGTTTGTCAGCGGGAATCACGAGAGGTGATGATATGTGCCTGAAGGGAGCTATGGGGGCAACTATGAATGCCCTGAGGGAAGGATCTACTATAGGTCCTCCGGCCGAGAATGCATAACTTGTTGAGCCTGTAGGAGTGGCAATTATTATTCCATCTCCATCTATCTCCTCGGTAACCATTTTATTTACTGATAAAACCATGGAAAGGATTTTTCCTATGTAAGATACATGTATGGTAACTTCATTTGTTGCATCCGAAAGCCTTTCCCCGTTAAGCAAGGTCTTGATTTTCATTCTTTCCTCTATAAAATACTCCCCTTCCAAAACTTTTTTCATGCTTTCTACTGCATCATGTGCTTCAACCTCCGTAAGAAAGCCGACCGACCCGGTATTTATGGTGAATACAGGCTTTGTTGTATATCTCATGGCCATGAGGATGGTGCCGTCTCCACCTATAATCACAACCTTATCCGCCTTTTCACCTATCTCTTTTATTGAATAACCTGGCTGAGACAGATGAGCAGCAACCTTTTTTTCCAGCATTACATCGTCAAGCATAGGATATATTTTATCCACTATTGAAAATGATTGCTTCGAAGACTTACATACAAGACCCCACATCATATAAATCCCTCCAGAACTTCCCTGCATGATACCGCAAGAACACTGCTCCTTTCCTCCAGATTTAGCCCCACATCCAGCCGATTTCCCCCGATATCAAAAACCTCGCCTCCCGCCTCCCTGATAATCAGGGTCGATGCGGCAAAATCCGTGACACGAAGGTATTCGTTCCCCTGAATGTAGGCACTTATCGAACCGGAGGCAACAAGGCACATCTCCAGGGCGGCGGCACCCAAGGAACGTATGTTGATATTGTTTACGTTTATGAGATTGAGTATTCTGTTATCTCCGGATTTACCCAGTGCCATGGAGAATATCAGCCTGTCGGGTGTTTTATCCACTTCTATCCTCTTTCCATTGAGAAATGCCCCTTTCCCTTTCTCGGCAGTGTAAGTATCGCCGGTGAGGAGATTTTTTACCAGCGCATATTCTATATCTCCCAGCCTTTTCCTGCCTATTGCTATTGAAGTACAGTAGAACGGTATGCCGTGAACTGCATTCCTTGTACCATCCACGGGGTCAATAACCATAATATATTCCTTTCCATGGTCAATGAAACCCGCCTCTTCCGACAGGATATTCACTTTTTTATCTGTAGCAGGCAATGCAATATCCTCCGCAATTTTGTCTATGTACTGCGTGGGCGTACCATCTGCCCCCATTTCCATCTCCTCCCCGAAATGTTCAAATCTCTTTTTCCGTTCCTCCGCAATCTTAGTCCCTATCCCGTCCGCAATCTTCAGACATATGCCTTTTAGCTCTTCTATTTCAGACATTTTACGAACAAGTAAAGCTTTTACAGATATAAAGAGATATTGGAGTAGTTACAATTTCTTTTCTCATCGGTTCAGCAGTGTTACACTGTTCATCACTACTTCGTCAACGGGCCAGTCCTGCATGCCATGCTTTGTAGTTGTATCCACGGATGCAATAGCTCTCAGTACATCCATTCCTCTGATGACTTTACCGAATGCGGCATACTGTCCGTCAAGACGATGCTGTGCACCGTCGCAGATGAAGAACTGGCTTGTTGCACTGTCAGGGTCGGATGTTCTTGCCATGGATATTGCACCGTCAACATGCATTACATCAGGGTTTGTCTCCAATTCAATCGGACCGTATGGGCTTTTTACATACGTGCCATCGGGATAATACCCACCACCCTGTATGACAAAATCATCGATGACGCGATGGAAAATAATTCCGTCATAAAACCTGCTTTCGACAAGCTTTACGAAGTTTTCGGTAGTAATGGGCATCTTATCCCCGTACAATTCAATCTCCATGGTGCCCATCGATGTGTTTATGATAACAATCGGATTTTTGGTTATTTCATATGGTTTGCTGGCGGGCTGCCAATCAAAATTAAACCATGGAAATATCCACCAGTTTCCCACGATGAGTTTTGGAATTAAACCGGTGCTGCCGCCCCAGTAATTGTGGCTCCAGTGATTCTGAGAAAATGGTGATTGCTGGAAACTGAAGGAAAAGGTGGCGTGCTTTGAATTTCCTATGAAGTTATTGCTTTCTATGGATGTATGGCGAGAGTTACATAGAGTTATGTTATCTATATTATTGTGAACTATGGTATTCCCGTATCCGCTGTTCAGCCATATGCCCTCAGAGTTGTGGGATATGTTGTTGCAAATTACCAGATTGCTTTCTGAATCATCAAAGTATATGCCTTCATTATTGCGGGAGACGGTGCTGCCATATATGATATTGCTATCGCCAGTATAGTCGAGGTAAATGCCACGGCTGCAGTCGGTGATTTTAGCATTTGAGATGATATTGTATCTGGAAAAAACAGAGATGCCAAAAGAATATTTTGAGATGCTGATATCCGAAATTTTAGCATTGCCGGCACGTATGTCAATACCGGTATGCCCTGTGCCGCCTGCGGAACGTATTGTGAACCCGCTTATTGTGACCGACCCGGCGGTAATAGAAATAACGCTATCGGATACACCGCCATCGATGACCGTAGTACTTCTGTTTTTACCCATAACCGTGATTGATTTGCCAACCGAAATGTTTTCGTTATACGGCGAAGAGTTATCATATACAAACACCGTATCCCCGTCGGCGGCATCGTCTATGGCATCCTGGATATGCGAGTAGTTGCCCGGCCCGATGCCGCCGACATACAGCATCGTGCCCCCGAGCATGTATTTTTCCGTTGATACACTTTCCGCCACGGGAATGACACCCGCAGTCATAAACAAAACGATTGTGCCGGTAGCGAGGATTTTTTCCCAAGTCATCGTTCTCATTTTTGTCCCAATACCGTATATATCGACGGGTTATAGAAGTATACACCTCTATTGGTATGTCAGTACTTCCGAAAGTAAAAAATTTCACTATTTTTAAGTAATCACTCACAATTT
>CAZSHJ010000062.1:0-9974 GCA_964606745.1 uncultured Thermoplasmatales archaeon
CGCCAGCCCTCCTCTTCGTGAGAAGCCCCGCCATTCATGGCGGGGAGTATATCACCTTTCAACCTCCGTCGTCTTGTCTTTTTCAATTTCACCGATTTCGATCTCTTTTTTATCTACGGCAATGCCCTTCCATCTTTCCATTATATATGTAATGATCTCCACATCACCCGAGTCTGCACCAATATTGGTTAGATAAATTATGGCTGAAACGTTCACCTTTTCATCCTCTCCATCATTTTTCACCAGATACATTGCATCCACACTAAGCCTGTTTTCCTTTTCTCCCCTATTAAAATAGAGATAAGACGAGAGAATCACAATGGCAATGACAGCAACGACAGCGATATATTTTTTGTAATCATCATGCCCCTTTCGATATTCTTTTGAATATTTCATACATAAAAATTAGCCCATGATATTTATAGTTTCTTTCCTTCAGATAAATTTTGTTTGTAAATTCGGGATATAAAATGCAGAAATATGAAAATGGGTATGATACCATTCATATATGTTAGTAGCAAGCACCTCCAAACATTTATAAATGGCGTTTATATACTATTTAAATAGTCACAAAGGAGGTAAATCATGGCAGATATAAAAATAGAAAATGTTGTAGCCTCTACGACAATAGCCGAGAAATTGGATTTGACGAAATTATCAAAGACATTGCCCGGTGGAGAATATGAACCTGAACGATTCCCCGGGCTTGTATTCCGTCTTGATGAACCGAAAACAGCTGCCCTACTGTTCAGGAGTGGGAAGGTAGTATGCACGGGTGCAAAAACCATAAAAGATGTGGAGCGGGCAATAAAAAAAGTCTGTAATAATGTCGAGGAGGCAGGAGGAATAGTTTTCGAAAAGCCGGACATAACCGTTCAGAATATTGTCGCCTCTGCAAATCTCAATGCCAAGCTTAATCTCAATGCCATTGCACTTGCAATAGGTCTTGAGAACGTGGAATACGAACCAGAACAATTCCCGGGACTTGTTTACCGGCTTGAAGAACCCCATGTTGTTATCCTTCTATTTGGTTCAGGAAAACTGGTATGCACTGGGGCAAGGAAGGCGGAGCAGGTTTCGGAAGCGGTCGACAAGATAGCAAAGGAACTGGACGGCAAGGGATTGTTGATGCGGTAATCATTTCCTCTCTTTCATTTCGAGACTTCAGTCTCTATGATTTTCCACATGGAGTTTTTGGTAGGCAAGCAATATATGGTAAGGGCTGTTGCAAGAAGAACAAAAATTATTGAAAACACAATAATAAGGAGGGTAATAACTATCAACGGAATGCCAATAGAAAGAGAAGGAGTACACCGGATTTTGTCGGGGGGGCAGATATTATAAAATCCAAGCGAGAAAACCCAGACCTTTAGGTCTGGGATGAATCGCCTGGAAAATTATAAAACGCCGATAGGCGTTTTCTTCCCCTTGAGGGGAAAGCCACGCAATTTATTGCATGGAAGGGGTGACCTTCCCAATGTTTAATCGAGCAGCGTGCCCATCACGCCTGACCTACCGGAAGTCTGCTGCGTATGTGGCATGAACGGATATAATGCCATGGCAAGGTTATGAAGAGTCATCGACTGGATTATTATTTTGCCGGGACCGGTAAGTTTTGTGAGGAAAAGCCCCTCGCCGCCGAAGAATATCGTCTTTATCCCCTTCACGCGTTCTATATCATAACTCACAGATCCATCCCAGCCGACAACGCTGCCCGTGTCAACCTTTACGCTTTCTCCTTCCTTTAAATCCTTCTCTATGAAGTCACCGCATGCATGCACGAATGCCGTACCGTTGCCTTTCAACCGTTCCAAGATAAATCCCTCGCCGCCGAAGAATATTGACCCGAGTCTTTTCTGAAAAGCAACACTCAGATCAATGCCGTTCTCCGCACAGAGAAAAGCATCCTTCTGAACGATGAACTCTCTGCTATCTTCAAGTTCAATTTCCTTTATTGTCCCTGGAGCGTTCCCGCCGAATGCTGCCAGCCCCGTCCCGCCTGCCGATGAAAATTCTGTCATAAAAAAACTTTCTCCCATGAATTTGCGTCCGATTCCTTTCAGTATACCGCCCCGTGCCTTTGCTTCCATCTTTATATTCGGGGTGATATACACCATAGAGCCTGCCTCTCCATATACTTTCTCGCCCTCGTTCAGCTCCACGGTCACTATTTGCAGATTATCTCCAGTTATTTTGTATTTCATTTTATTACCGTCTGAGAATCTTTTTCCCATTTATTATTTTTCGTTTTTATGGATTCCATCCGAAAATTGCCTCGCCAAAAAATATAAATTTTGTAAAGCATTGCAAGAGAGAAAATGAATCCCGTTATGAACCCTATATTCCTGCTTCGTGCAGCAAAAGGATATGTAACAGATATAGGCCGGGTCTGGAAAATATCATACGAAGATATCGAGAAATACAGAGACAAATCATTCAGAAAAATTGTAAGATATGCATATAATGTACCAATCTACAGAAAAAAATACAAGGATGCCGGCATACACCCCGATGATATAAAGGGCATAGCGGACATCAAAAAACTCCCGTTCATAACGAGGGACGATTTCAGGAAGAATTTTCCGGATGGGATAGTCCATCCCTCCTTCGACAGAAATAAAGCACATCTTGTGAGTACATCTGGCTCAACCGGGCAGCCCGTCTCTATATACACCGATAGTTACACAATTATAAAGGCATTATTCGGTTTCCTGAGGGAGCTGAAGGAGTACGGGGTCAACTGGAGAAAGACAAGAATGAGTATAATAGTTGACTTGACCCCTGAAAGTGCCGAGGAGGCATATCTGAATCAGACGGTGATGCCTTATTTGGGAAAGATTTTTTCGTTCAAAAATCTTCAGATACTTCACGTCGGCGAAGAGCCGGAGGCATTGATAAAAAAACTGGACGAATTCAAGCCCGAATTTCTGGGGGGCTATCCGGGAGTACTTAGGGCTCTCGCAGTGTTGAAACGTCAGGGCTACGGAAAAAATGTGAATCCGGAAGTCATGTCATCATCTGGTGCAGTTCTCGATGATTATACAAAGAAATACATAGAGGATACGTTCAATGCAAAAATTTACGATGTGTATGGCTCTACCGAGGCAGGTCCTGTTGCATTTGAATGCAGAATGGGAAATTACCACATTCATTCCGACCTCGTCCACCTTGAATTTATTGACGAAGAGGGAAATGATGTTGTCTCAGGTGAGCCGGGACATGTTGTCGTGACAAAGCTTTACGGTACGGGAACGCCCGTTATACGTTACACGGGTATGAACGATTTCATAATCCCATTTAGCAATACATGTAAATGCGGGGCACATACACACCTCCTTGGGATAGTAGGTGGAAGAAAGGCAGATTCGATAGTGCTTGACAATGGAAAAATAATACCGCCTTCTTCGATAACCGGCATACCTGGGAAGATTATGCATGAGTTCGGAACAGACAAGATACAGCAGTTCCAGATAATCCAGAAAAGCATGGATAGGGTGGAGATACATATTGTCATAGATAATAAATTGAGGGATGTTGGTCCCTCTGTTGAAGAAATATCGAAAGAGCTGGAAAAACGTTATCAGCAAAAATTCGGAGGAGGCATGAAGGTCACTGTAAAAGAAGTGAAGGAAATAAAGAAAAGCGAAAGGGTTGATACGCCCCCGCATGTTGTGATATCAGAGGTTAAGAGTCTGTAGATACTCTATTTTTATATTTCTGCTGCATTATAGGTATGTATGAAAAAGGGCATCGCCTTTATACGCGGCATAGGGATGTTTGGCAGTAAAAATTATACAAAGGAAGAAATCATTAAATGCATGGATGAAATAGAAGGTGTTACTGTGGTGGGCATGTACGGAAACGATAATATTGTATTCGGGAAAGAAGAGGGGATGCACTATGCCTCCGTCGGAAAACTCATCGAGCAACGTCTCGAAAAAAAATTCAACGAAAAATTTTTTGTGACAACAAGAAGTATGAGTACCATAAAGGGTATGCTGGATAAATTTCGATAACAAAATGCCCTAATTTTAAATATCACTTTCCAATTAACAATCTAATTTAGGGGTAAACATGATAAAGGTGAATAAGGAAAGATGTCTGCACTGCGGCGGGTGTGTCGGCTTATGCCCTGTGGACGCACTAACTTTGAATGAAACGGAGCTCGTCATATCCGAGGCATGCAACGAATGCGGAATATGTGTCAAATTCTGTCCGGTGGGGGCTCTTGGGGCACGGAGGGAATAAAATGGAAATAGGTTGTTTGGTTATCGGAGCAGGACCGGCAGGAAGCATGGCGGCGAAGGAGATGACGGCAAGGGGGATTGATACCGTTATCATTGAGAAAAGGCAGGAGATAGGAGCTCCAAAGAGGTGCGCCGAGGGTGTTTCCAAGCACGGTCTGGAAAAACTCGGGATAAAGATACACGATTTGGGCATAGCGAGGACGATAAAAGGGGCAGCTCTGTATTCTCCTTCTGGGAAAAAGGTTGTGATGGAGGGACATGAGATGGATGGATACGTCCTCGAAAGAAAGGTCTTTGAGAAGTACCTTGCAAGCGAAGCGATAAAGGAAGGGGCAAAGTATATGATAAAGACCCAGGCAACGAAAATGGAAAGGGAAAACGGGACGTGGAAAGTAAATATAAATAACCTTGATGGAGAGGATGAGATAAAAGCAAAAATTGTTATCGGGGCGGACGGTGTGGAATCAAAGGTCGGAAAATGGGCAGGGTTGAAAACCCTGAATCGTCTAACGGATTACCATTCAGGCGTACAGTTCGAAATGGCAGGCGTGAATGCGGATGAAGAATACATTCATCTCTTCTTTGGAAACAATGTCGCTCCCCTCGGTTATGCATGGATTTTTCCGAAGGCATTTTCTGCAAATGTGGGATTGGGCATTCTGGAAAAAGATGCAAAGATGACAGCATATAGCTACCTGAAGAAGTTCATAGATGAGCATGAGGATATTTTTGGTAATGCAAGCCCCATAGAAATCAACAGCGGGGGCATACCGGTCGCCCATTTCACGGGAATGGTTGCTAATGGGGTAATGCTTGTCGGAGATGCCGCACAGCTTGTGAATCCCATCCATGGTGGGGGAATAGTCAGGGCAATGCATTCGTCGATAATGGCTGCAGATGTTGCAGAACATGCACTTAAAGAAAAAAATCTTTCCAGAGAAAGACTTATGGAGTATGAGAACAGATGGAATGAGGAATACGAGGAGAATACGAACAAACTCTTAAAGTTGAGAAGTTTTCTGGAAAAACTCAAGGACAAGGACTTTGAATTGCTGGCAGACATCCTGGAGGGTGAGGACATCTTTCAGCTCACGCAGGCAAAACTTTCATTCTTTGTGAAGAAACTAATAAAGAGGCCTTCTCTCATCGGTCTTGCCACAAAGTATCTTAAGGATTAGGGATTTATCATTGCAATCTTTATAAATTAAATTTCATTACATAAGCTGATAAAAATGAAGACAGAGAGAGCAGTATTGTGTGTCATTATAGCATTAATTTTTGTATTTCCATCTACAGCAATAAAAAATGAAGAACATGGCAGTAACAATATTCTCATTTCACCAGAAGAAGTTAAGGAAATGAAATCATATCTGACAATATTTGATGTCAGAAGTGCTGATGAATACAATGAGAGGCACATAAAAGATGCTGTCTCTGTTCCAACATCAAAACTTCTGTGCGGCTCATGCATGGGTAGCATCCTTGATTCATATGCAAATGACATGATAGCCATTTACTGTGGTGATAATGAAAAATCAGGAGAATTTGCGATAAAAATACTTGAACAGAATGGAATGGATGCATTCATTCTTGATGAAGATATCAAAAAGCTTGAAGACATGGGATTCTCTATTATTGATGGAATGGAAGAAAGCAATGCCTATTACACAGGCTGCATACCTGTGAATGAAACAGAGGTGGAAGGAAGGACTTTATCTCTTCCGTCTCCTGTGCCCTCTGAGTGGGATTGGATGGATGTTGACGGAGAGGACTGGATTACACCTGTAAAAAGCCAGGGTAATTGCGGGAGTTGCTGGGATTTTGCTGCAATGGGGGCACTTGAAGCCGTTATAAAAATAGGGGAAACTAATTCAAATTTTAATCCTGATCTTTCGGAACAATATTTGCTTTCATGCCCTCCAGATAGCGGCGGCTGCGACGGATGGAACGCATACTATGCCTACGGATATATGGCTAAAAATGGTGGGGCACTCACTGAAGATTGTTTTCCCTATAAAGCAAGTGACGACATACCCTGCAGTAGCAAATGTCCTGATTGGAAAGAAAATCTCGTTCCGATAACAGACTATGGCATAACTCACACACCCGATAGAGATTACATGAAATCAGCCCTCATAAAATATGGTCCGCTTGTGGTGGACATGACAGTTTATAATGACTTCTTTTCCTATAGCGGCGGGATATATGTGCATGATGGAAATGAGCCTGTAAGCGATATAAACCACCAGATCGTTCTTGTCGGGTACAATGACAACCCTGGCTACTGGATATGCAAAAACAGTTGGGGCAAAAACTGGGGGGAAAATGGATTTTTCAAGATAACATATGGAGATTGCCAGATAGAGTATTGCATTATATATGTGACTTATAATCCCGACAGCAAAAACTGGGCACCTGTGGCAGACGCAGGCGGCCCCTACGCAGGAAAAGTTGGTGATGTCATTACTTTCAACGGAAGCGAAAGCTATGACGTGGATGGAAATATTGCCTTATATTCCTGGAATTTTGGAGATGGAGCAACTGGAGAGGGAATAAATCCTACGCATCAATACTCAAGAGAGGGCAAATTCACCGTACGCCTTATGGTGACAGATGAGGAGGGCAAATTTAATGTTAGCGAGACTGTCGCATATGTCGATAGCACACCCCCGGTGGTCGAGATAGTCAAACCAAAGGATAGATATCTTTATTTCATGGATACAGAGACGATATCATTGCCTTTCAAAACAAGGATTATCGGAGGGATAACCGTTAAAATATATGCTCACGATGATATATCTGAAATCAGCAGGGTAGAGTTTTACATTGACAATGAGTTGATGGAAACAGATTATGAGATGCCCTCTTCTTGGGAATGGAATGATACATCTCCATTTACCCACACAATAAAAGTCATGGCATACGACTCTAATGACAACATCGCAAGTGATGAGATGGAAGTATGGGCCATAATGTAACTATCTCCCCACGAGCAGAGCCATATGGTCTTTGGAATAAGGGGAAAGGTTTATGCTCTCTTTTATGTCAAATACCATTCCTATCTCTCTTTTTACTTTCCTGAATACTTTTCCGGGGGGCATCGAGACATCTATACTTCTTGCCTTCACCATCAGTATTCCACTATCCGCCATGAATTTTTCCATATTTTTCGTGAATATGCTGACCTGATCTCTTTGGGATACATCCTGGTAAACCAAGTCCACATCATCTACAAGCGCCCCATAATTTTCCGGTTTGCCGGCATCCGCAAGTATGGGAATGATATTATGTCTTTTTTCACAGACCTTGACTAGGTCGCTCATTGCCCTGACGGAAATCTCCACCGCATAGATAACGCCATCCGCCGTTATATCCGAGAGATGGGAAACAGTGGTGCCATTTGCGGCCCCGAGATACAGTATCTTGCTATCCCTACTAACGGATAGTGTATTCAACCCATTCAAAATAGCTGCTGCCATCTTGCTCTTATAAGGGTTCCAAGAACGGTATTCGCTCTTGCCATCATGAACCAGATGCTCATTATAGACCCTTTCTCCCGGCACAAGGTTTAATGTGTAAATCCTGTTGTCTGTCGAAGTCGAATATACGCCCGGAAATAGTTGCAGCATCCCATTCATTTTATCCTTCTATTTGCAATCTCGCAGGCAAGCGTGGACGCATCAATAACCGGGGCAAGAGCAGGGGCATATGCTGTCTCGACTTTTGAAAGCTGCCCGGTCGTCAGCCCATAGTGTATGGCAAGTGAAAATTTATTTATGCGCTGGGTTGCTTCCGGGCCGACCGCCTGCGCCCCCACCAGCCGCCCCTTGCCGTCAGTGTAAACCTTGATGAAAATATTACCCTCTCCTTTTCCCTCCCCCCCTCCCTTCTCTGTTGCCATATACTCCGGTAATGCGCTTCCCTTAAATTTTCCGGTTACCGGGCTAAACGAAATGTTCCTGCCCAGCGGGCCGACGGCGGCGACCTCGACACCAAAAATTTTTGTAGTACGTGCATTTACAAGGGGCATCATTATCTCGTCGCCGCCGATGGCATTCGCACCTGCGACCATTCCCTGGCGGACACCTATACTTCCGAGTCCGACAATGGTACCGTTGCCCAGAATATCCACATACCTGGTACAATCCCCGACCGCATATACATTCTTAACAGATGTTTCGCACCTTTCATTGACATCTATCGCCCTTTCGCCTTTTGCTGTAAATTTTGCAAGCTCCGTATTTGCGGTGTTCCCTGTGGAAACAATGACGAAATCCCCGTGCAGGAGAATTTCATTCCCGTTCCCGTCGACTGCCGTAACTTCCATCCGGCTGCGGCTGCCCCCGTTTCCTTCCACTTCTCTTATTTTTGTAACCTTATACTCGAATAGCATCTCCACTTTCCCGTCGATTCTTTTTCTTACCACCCGGGCAATATCCTCGTCAACCATGGTGAGCAGAATGTCCGGTAAAAATTCGACTATCGTCACCTTCATACCCGTTCTGGTTAATGCCTCTGCCGCTTCGAGTCCTATAAGGCCTGCACCTATAATTACCGCCTCTTTTGCATGCCTCGTTTCCTCTCTTATTGCCAGTGCATCGTCTAGGCTGCGCAGGAAATAGGTCTTTCCCTCCGGATTTATGGGCGTAAATGGGGAAGCGCCGGTAGCTATTACAAGAGCATCATATTCCTCTTGCCCTTCCCGGGTTTCGACAGTCCTTGCACCAAAATCAATATCTGAAACGGGCGTATTCAGGTGCAAATCAATTCTTGCCTTTCTGAACCACTCCTCGTCGAATTCTATGACTGATTCGGGGGAAAGTTCGCCCGATATGACAAACGGGAGAGCACATTTTGAATACTGCGGGTATTTTCCTCTCTCAAAAACTTTTATTTCGGCTTTTCGGTCATTCTTTCTTGCGAACTGGGCAGCCGTCGCCCCGGCAGCACCGCATCCTATAACGATTAATTTCATTACGGTATATTGCCGCCTGCCTTAAAGATTTTTATGCGTTCAGTATCTTTTCCAGTTCCTGAACGAGACCGTTGAACCCTATCGGTCGGGGTATTACTCCTCTTGCACCGGCCTTAATCAGTTTATCTGCCCATCGAGTATCAAAAAATGCTGTGAATCCGTACACATTTGCATCGCCATCCAGTTCCATTATGCGTTCCGTGGCTTCAGCACCATCAATGCCGGGCAGCTTTAAATCCATGATTACCACATCCGGCTTTTTCTTTTCCTTGAGCATCTCCTCATATGCCTTGACTCCATCCTCACCGGTAAACGCAGAATATATTTCAACATCAAGTCCGGACCTGGTGATATAAAGCTTCATCAAATCCTGCATGTCCTTCTCATCTTCCACAATCAATATTTTACTGCCCATTGTTCTCACCTAATCCTCTACCCCCAACATATGATGGCATCAAATTACTTGGATATAACAAGACATCATCTATAAACTTTTTCAAATTTTTTAGAACCCCCTTTTGCAACTCTTTAAAAAAGATCCGCACCCCAAATTTTCTTTTCCCAAAGGTTTTTCTTCTAAGAAATGTAAAGTGAAGTAGACTGTTAATAGTTCTTTGGAAAATATTTTTTTCCAGCTTGCCATAAATATTTATCTATTTCTTTTAAATTATGGCATTCTAAAAAGAACTTGCTCCTATGGCGTTGCCCGATAATGATAAAAAGAAATGAAAGTTTGTCTTGGCCCAAGACAA
>CAZSHJ010000063.1:0-9859 GCA_964606745.1 uncultured Thermoplasmatales archaeon
TTGCCGAGGAACGAAGGCGGAATGGGGTTATAGGGGCTTTGCCCCTATTTCACCAACTGGTCATTGTATTCTTTCCAGTTTCTTTTTGTCATACCCATCCCTCTAGATAGAAATGGCTTTCAAAATATAAAAAATATTATGATTTATTCAACACAGCAGTTACAGCAAAATTTAATACACATCTCTGCATTGAAAAATAATGAAATTGCTGAGGGACAAATCCCTTTCCACGCAGATACTCATACTTCTTGAAGTGGCAACGGGACATCATTCCCGTCTCTCTCCCATCGCGGAAAGAATAGGCATTACAAAGCAGGCAGTATCGGAGTACCTAAAGAAAATGAAGGAAGATGGGTTCATGCAGGTAATCAACGGGGAATACAGGGCAACAATGCAAGGGGTGCAATTCCTTTATTCCCGTCTTCGTGAACTTAAGACTTTTTTGGATGAGAGTATGCAGAAGCTTGACATAATAGAGAGCGGTGCTGCCGTTGCGGGAAACAACATCATAAAAGGGCAGAAAATAGGACTTTTCATGGAGAAAGGAAGTCTGGTTGCCTACGCGGGGCAGAAATCACCTTCGACAGGCATAGCGATGAATGACGCCCGGCGGGGGGAGGATGTTCCCATTGGGAATATGGAAGGTATCGTCAGTCATAATATGGGGAAAATTTATCTCATCGAATTGCCGTCGCCCGATGAAGGTGGTACCAGGGCAATAAAGATTGAAATGCTGAAGAAATCTGTTGAAAAAATAAAGCCCGACAAGATAGGTATAGCAGGAGTGGTAGCAAAGGCGGCAATGGGTAAAATCGGGGGAAAATATAACTTCGAATTTGCCCCGGGCAGTGCCGCCATAGATGCCGCCCAGCGGGGGCTGGATGTGGCTTTCCTCGGATGCAGCGGGGAGATAAAAAAAATCCTTTCGGAAATAGAGGAGCTAAACGACTCGTCCGCGAAACGGCTTTATTACGAATTGGTATCGCTCTGTCCTAAAAATATTAAAAAGACAGATAGATTCGGAAAACATGATACTTCATGATTTGATTGAGAAAGGTGCCGGAAAGCATGGTAACGAGCCTGCAATTATCTCCAACGGTAAGGAACTGACATATAGCGAGTTAAAGGAAGGCACGGAAAAAATTGCCTCATCACTTCTTTCCATCGGCATAAAAAAAGGGGACAGCATTGCCGTATGGATGCCCAATAATATTCACTACCTGCCGATATACTTCGGGATAACGGCGATAGGGGCGGTTATGGTTCCGATGAACACTCGCTACCGTGCACATGAAGCATCGTATATACTGGATAATTCCGATGCAAGGGCGATATTCATGGTTCCTCGATTTCTGAAAATGAATTATGTGGACATACTCAACGGCATTGACGGGCTGGATAAACTGGAGTATGCAATCGTTATTGACGAAAAAGCAGATATGGACATGAAAAGTATGCCGTTCGGAAAATTTATTTCCCGGGGCGGCAGTGATATATCCGATGTCGTAAGCAGTATCGGTGAGGAAGATATCTCTCAGATTCTTTATACATCCGGTACGACGGGCAAGCCCAAGGGAGTTATGCTGACCCACAAAAATGTCTGTACCAATGCGATTGTCACCGGAAAAATCATGGGAGTCAGGCCAGATGACAGCTATCTTGTTCCCCTGCCGCTATTCCATTCATTCGGTCTGGTTCTGGGATGTTTAACACCCCTTGCATTCGGGGGCAGTATAGTCCTCCAGGATGCCTTTGATGCCAGAGAGGCCCTGGAATTGATGCAAAAGTACGGATGCACAATGAATTTCGGCGTGCCTGCAATGTTCATGATGCAACTCGAGGAATTCCGGAAGGGTAACTATTCCCTGAGACTGAGAAGCGGAATGATGGGCGGTGCCCCGTGTCCTATCGAGGTTGTCAGGGGTGTCAGGACGAGGATGGGGTGTGATGTGTGCATCGGATACGGTATAACCGAAACATCGCCCCTCATTACGCTCACAAGATACGAGGATGATGACAGCAGGAGGGCGGAGAGTGTCGGGAAGCCGCTGCCTGGAGTGGAGGTGAAGGTGGTCGACGATGTGAGAGAGGAACTGCCCCGCGGAAAAATCGGGGAAATTGCAATAAGGGGAAACGTGATGAAGGGTTACTACAGAATGCCCGATGAAACCGAAAAGGCCGTTGATAGCAAGGGGTGGTACTACAGCGGTGACCTCGGGAAGATTGATGAAGAAGGATACATGTACATTACCGGGAGAAAGAAGGATATGATTGTGGTTGGCGGCTTTAATGTCTACCCCCGTGAACTTGAGGAGCTGCTTTTCACGCACCCTAAGGTAAAGAATGTTGCCGTGGTGGGTGTGCCGGATGAAAGGATGGGGGAGGTGGTAAAAGCTTTTGTAATTCCCGATGGGAAGATGGAGGGGGAGGAAATAAAAGATTTTTGCAGACAAAAAATTGCAAGTTTTAAGGTGCCGAGATATGTCGAATTTGTTGACGAGTTCCCGATGACGGCAAGCGGGAAAATACAGAAATACAAGCTGAGGGAAATATGAATCATCCAAGTGACGATATCAGGGGGACAAAATCGAAAAAGCTGGATGGAAAGACGATTGTGCTTGGAGTAACGGGAAGCATAGCGGCTGTTGAAACGATAAAACTGGCAAGGGAAATGATACGACACGGGGCACGGGTCATTCCTGTCATGACCAAGAATGCCTGCGGAATAATTCATCCGCATGCCCTTGAATTCGCAACGGGGAAAAAGCCCATCACAGAGTTGAGCGGAAAAGCGGAGCACGTGCTTTACTGTGGTAAGAGGGAAGGGAGGAGCGATTTGCTGCTCATTGCTCCCTGTACGGCGAATACAATATCGAAGATTGCCCTCGGAATAGATGACACGCCGGTAACCACATTTGCGACAACTGCCATCGGTTCAAAGATGCCGGTAATAATTGTACCTGCAATGCATGCATCAATGTATGACAATCCGTTCGTGGTGGAAAACATTGAAAAATGCAGTAAAAAAGGCTTAGCGGTTATTGAGCCAAGGATGGAGGAAGGAAAGGCAAAGATTGCCGAAAATGAGGAGATTGTCGAGATGGTTATACGCACTCTGGGAAAAAAGGATTTTGAAGGGAAACGTATACTTGTAGTGGGCGGTGCAACCTCGGAATTTATAGATGATGTCCGTGCCATGACAAATCTTTCTTCTGGAAAAATTGCTCTCGCTCTCGCAAAAATTGCCTATGAGCGGGGCGGAGATGTGGAGGTATGGCACAGTCCCAATGTCCACCCTCCTGGATATGTGAAAGCTGAGAAGTTTGTTATACATACCGACATCGTTAAACTCATTGAAAAGTGCAAAAAATTCGATTATGTGATAAACTGTGCTGCCATTGCCGACTTCACAACTGAAAAGAGGAAAGGAAAAATTTCATCTGATACGCCTCTGGATTTGCATTTTGTCCCTGTCAGGCGTATCAATACGCTGCTGAGGAAGATTGGAAATGTGATGGTCGGCTTCAAGCTCGAATCTGTCGAACAGGGCATGGTGGAAAAAGCATTTGAAAGATTGAAGGATGACGGGCTTGATTATATTGTTGCCAACACATCCGATACTATAGGAAGCGACCAGATGGAAGCAAGGATTATAGACGGGGAAGGGAATGCTATCCCTGTCATGGGAATGAAGGAGTATGTGGCAGAAAAAATATTTGACTGCATAACATGAAAGCAAAGGCATTTTGTCCCGGACACATAACAGGATTTTTTGAAATCTGTCTCTCTGACGATGATGAAAAAAGCGGCTCGAGGGGGGCAGGAATATGTACCTCTCTTGGGGCAGTATCCACCGTGGAAACAGGTGGCAATGAAATTGAAGTCGAAATCAACGGAAAGGCGGGTGGGGAGGTCACAAAGGAAGCTTTGAACACACTCACGAAAAAAGGAGCAAGGGCTCATGTCAACCTCTCGCTTCCGCAATCTCAGGGGTTCGGAATGAGCGCTGCGGGTACACTTGCGTCAACTCTCTCATTATCTTCTATCCTTTCCCTGTCAAGAGATGATGCTATAAAAGCTGCACATGCTGCAGAGGTAAAGCATTCGACAGGTCTGGGAGATGCCATTTCCTCTGCTCATGGTGGCATAGATATAAGAGAAGAGTCAGGTTTGAACGGAAGAATCAAGAGGGTGGACGGCGGCGGGGAGGTGGTGATTGCCATTATCGGAGAGGCTATTGAAACAAAGAATATATTAAAAAACGAAAGGCTTGCGGATAAAATATCTGAAGTAGGAAGGGAATGTATGAATGAAATCCTCGCCCACCCAACCATCGAAAATCTTTTTTTCCTTTCAAGAAGGTTTGCAGAGGAGACGGGACTCATGGACAGAAAAATGGGAAGGGCCGTAGAGGACGCCTGTAATCATGGTATGGCTTCGATGTGCATGCTCGGCAATTCAGTTTTTGCCATGGGAAATACAAGGGAAATTGCAAAAACACTCTCGAAGTATGGAAATGTATATACATGCAGGGTTGACGAGAAAGGGGCAAGAATTTTGCATTGTTGACCGTATATCAATTTTTATTGAATAAAAAACGGAATGTATTGATTTCACTTCACTCCCTCTCTTGTTTTTACCGCAATTCCTTTCCGAAATGAAAGCATCTCTTCCCTGTTCATTCTGCACTGCCCCACTGAAATAAGTTCATCCTTTTTGTCCACAATCAATGTTTCATCGTACGGACGAAATTCTTCATGGCATTCCAGAACGAACTTTGCAAAGGCATTCTTTCCTTCCCTGACAAATGGAACGGCATCATCTGCCACGACAACACGAAGTTTCGGCTGTTCAAAGGAATTATGGAGGTGAATTGCACCGGCAGCCTTCAATGTAAAAAGTCCGTCTGTCGCCCTCATTGATACGACATGCTCTCCGTTGCAGTACACATTCCTGATTTTTCCTGTTTTCTTGGATTTTATTATCTCTATATCACCTTCAAACAATGAATTCCCTGCACCTTTTCCGAACTGCATATCAGCTACAGCCGTGACTTTGGACAAATCAAAATTTGCCTTCGGCCCGCTTTTTTTTACCTCGCTTATATCAACGATATCGGGCATCTTTTTCATAAATTTTTTATTGAACGCCCTCACGATAGTCCTGCTTCCGGCATCGATTGTTCCGGGAAAAACCGATTGGGCAATAGGATACATCTCTTCCAGTTCCATTGGAATCAGTCCTATCTTTGAATCAACCACAAAATTGGCTTCTCTTCCTTTAAGATTTTTATAATAGCGTGAATACGGCTTTCCCTTTTCCTTGATAAATACCGATTTGGGATATGAAAAGGAGAATCTCTCGAGCAGACGTTTGTGCAGCCGGTAGATAATCGGGCGGTGCATGGCATAGCCGGTATAAAGAAATGCCCTTTTTTTCGATATGGGCTCCCATCTCTCAAGCCATTTTTTTCCCTTCTTCAGAGCTTCCATTGCATCAATGAGGGCGGGATGGGCGACGGCACGCTGTTCCACCAGTTCCCATAACCAGCCGCCACGAATAGCCTCCCTGATGCGCCTTATTTCCATAAATGTCTGGTGAAGATTGTGATATGCAAGCTTCCTCGCTCTCTTTTTATTATCCATTTCCTTCAGCTCTTTCACGCTGTATTTCCTGCACACTTCGCACGAGCAAGGCAGTTCCTCCATATCGTCCAGTTTCATCGTTCCGTCCGGAAAAATCATCCTGCCGTCTTTGGCATATTTTATGTATGCAGCAGAATCAAACATATCGCATCCCAGGGCGACAGCCATCGGAAAGACCATTGGGTGGCCCGCCCCAAACAGATGGACGGGGCGTGATGGCGGCAGTCCTTTTTTCGATGCTATAATTATTTCCGCCAGTTCCCTGTACCTTTGTTGTTCCATGATGGGAACGACTCCTCCCACGGGGTGGATATCCGCATCAATTTTTTTCATTTCCAGGGCACATCGTTCTCTCAAATCACTGTATATGCCGCCTTGGACGGTGCATGCAAGCAACATCTTTCCCTTCAGCGGAGCGCTTGCCTTCGCCCTATTTATTGTTTCGTTAACCTCATCTATGGCTTTATGTTTTGTGGCATTGAGGGAAAAGAGGTCGAGAATGGTTCCGATGTCACTTCCTATATCTCTCTGAAACTCCACTATTTCTAACGGGCTGATGTCTGCTCCGTACATGTAAATCTGGAACGAGCCCGAGTCGGTCATTATGGGGCCGGAGAAATTTATCAGTTCATGAACTCCTTTTTCCAGTGCGGTTGCACGGAAATTCTCGTTTTTGTAGATGATATATGAATTGGTTATGACTGCCTGGGCACCCATCCTTCTGATTTCGTTCGGGCTTACGGACATAAAACCGGGATTTATAACGGGCAGCACCGTCGGCGTTATAATTTTTCCATGGGCCGTCTCGAAATGACATATCCGGCCTGCCGCATCTCTCTCTTTTATCTCGAACACGTGAAGTAAATTAAAGGAAGTATTTATAACTCCCGTAGTACCTTATCACCTCTTATTTTATAAAATCCAAGCGAGAAAACCCAGACCTTTAGGTCTGGGATGAATCGCCTGGAAAATCATAAAACGCCGATAGGCGTTTTCTTCCCCTTGAGGGGAAAGCCACGCAATTTATTGCGTGGAAGGGGTGACTATATGCCATTTTCTATTTCGGTGGAATGTTCTACTACCAAAATTTTAAGAACTTTTCCTATATTACACAATGGATTTAAGAAGTGACATGAATGTCCCCATCAGTCATCGTTAGCAGAGATATGAACTGCCTGTATTGTAATGAGGCATTGAAAACAGAAAGAAGGAGTTAATATGAAAAAAGAATCACCCAAAAAAAAGAAAATGAAGAAGATTATAAAAGCAATATGGATTTTCAACTGGTTTAATTCCTGTGGGTTTGCTGAATTGATTCCAGTTGTTGGTTCGAGGTGGGATATGGAAAGATTTGGAATGATTGTTACTGGCACCCCAAGACATGCAGATGTACTTTTTATCGCAGGCTATCAGACGCCTAAATCGATAAGGAAGGCACAGAGGGTCTACGAACAGATGCCCGAGCCAAAAGTAGTTATTGCTCTTGGTTCGTGTACTATGACCGGAGGGATGTACTGGGATTCATACAATACGATAAAGAGATTGGAGGATTACTTGCCGGTTACCATGTATATCCCAGGATGCCCGCCTAGACCCGAGGCGATATTTGAGGCTTGTGCGAAGATATTCAAACACGTAAAGGAGATGAGTTAGGATGGAAGATTTAAAGAAAGAAAATGATTTATTGGAAGATATACTGGCAAGATTTGATGTCGAAGGACAGGTACAGAGGGAGAGGAGAATATGGGTAAAGGCCAGTGAAGAAAATCTTACTTCCATATGCAAATTTCTTAAAGAGATGGGTTTTGAACATTTATCGGCAATATCCGTAACAGACTGGTTAGAAGAGGAGGAACTTGAGCTTACGTATCATTTATGGTCTTATGATGAGAGAGTCCTTCTCACCATAAAAACAAGAATTAGTAGGGAAAATCCGGTTATCCCTTCTGTTTCTCCTATATGGGACAGAAGTGCGCAAGTTCATGAGAGAGAGATGCATGAAATGTTTGGGGTAAAATTTGAAGGCAATAATGATATGGCACCCCTCTTTTTGGAGGATTGGAATGGTCCACCGCCTTTTAGGAAAGATTTTGATTGGAGAGAATATGTAAAAAAGGAATATTATAGCAAAGATAATGAAAGAGAGGCGGTGTATTATGAATGATAAGGTGGTGGTGGAATCTATCAGTAAAAATGAGTATGAGTTATTCTTTGGTCCTGCACATCCGGGCTCAGGAAATTTTTCTGTTAAATTAAAAGTAGATGGAGAAAAGATAATATCTGCAAGGGCGGACCCAGGTTATCTACACAGGGGATTTGAAAAACTAATGGAATATCGGTTGCCAATACAAAATGCCGTATTGTCAGATAGACTTTGCGTACTTGAAGCACTTAATTGGAATTTGGCACATGCCGAAGCAGTTGATGAACTAATGGGCACGGAGATTCCTGAGAGGGCCAGATATATAAGGGTTATAATGGCAGAACTTTCAAGGATTCAATCCCACATTATCTGGTTTGGTGCTTTTTCTATAGGTACTGGCTTTGATACTGGTTTCAAGATGGCTTTTGGATACAGGGATTATATATTGGATTTATTTGAAATGATAACGGGAGGTAGAGTGTATCCTACCGGATATATATGTCCCGGTGGTGTGAGGAGAGATTTGCCTGACGGGTCTAAGGAAAAGATACTCAGAGTTTTGGATAAAGTGGATAAAATGGTAAAATTGGAGGTGATGGAGAATCCTGCAATGGTGGCCAGAACAGAAGGCATCGGTATTTTAAAATTAAGTGATGCCATAAGATTAGGGGCTACAGGTCCCGTATTGAGAGCATCGGGAATGAAAACAGATGTGAGAAAAGATGATCCCTACGAAGTATATGATAGATTTGATTTTGAAGTGCCTGTGCGTAATGAAGGGGACGCTTATGCAAGATATATGATCGGGATAGAAGAGATAAAGCAGTCAATAAGTATCATAAAGCAAACCCTAAACAACATACCAGATGGCGATTTTATAGCAAAAAAATTTGAAAAACCAAAACTAAACATAAAAATACCTGAGGGTGAAGTGTATGTTCGCAATGAAATATCAAGGGGAGAAGCAGGAATATATATGGTCAGTGATGGTGGTGGAAAACCTTATAGGGTGAAAATCAGGGGGCCAAGTTTTTTACATATGATTTCTGTTTTGGAATTTTTATTGGAGGGTACCCAGATAGCAGATGTACCGGCTATCTATTGGAGTTTAAACATATGTCCAGCAGATCTTGATAGGTGATAAAAATGAAATTGAAAATTGTACCAAATCTATTCAAAAACCTTTTTTCGAAACCAATGACGGTAAAATTTCCTCATGAATCCATCCCCATTCCAGATAAATACAGGGGTGAACATTCATATGACATAGATAAATGCATATCATGTGGACTCTGTGCCAAAGTATGCTTAAATAGGGCAATAGAAATGGTCGAGGCACCACCAGAATATAAGGATAAATACCCGAAGAAATATGTGAAGGTTGATATTGGAAAATGCTGCTTCTGCGGGCTTTGCCAGGATATATGTCCTACCGATGCTTTAAAACTGACGAAAAACTTTTTCCTTTCTACCTTTGATAAGTCCACAACAATAAAAGAGCCTTTTTCAGATGAAATAGAAAAATCCATGGGCAGTAATTGATATTGGCATGGAAGTTAAACGTAAAAATAGAAGTTTTCGGGAAGGTGGAAAATTGTGGAAATGATAAAATTGAAAGGGGTATCTATGTCAATGATGTTTGTGTCCTGCGTAATAATTTCGGTCGTGATTACAACTCGGTTATTTCTGCATGCATCCGCCTTATGTCAAGCAATGCAACGGTACTTTTTCCCGTGAGATATCCGCAGCATTCCCCTGGGTTGAGTACTATGCCACCCTCATTTTTCAGCTCCCTTTCGTGAGTGTGGCCGTATAATACAACATCGTATTTCGATGCAAGGGAATCGACGATTTCGGGCTTGTGAGTCATTGTTATGCTTTTACCGTTTATCCTGCCCATATACGGGTCATCGTATATTTCTCCTATGCCGGAAAAGAATTGTTTCAGATGCACCCTGTCGCCGTCATTGTTTCCGAATATTGCAATTAGTGGGCTTTTCAGTTTTTTGAATACACCAGTACTTCCGAAAGTAAAAAATTTCACTATTTTTAAGTAATCACTCACAATTTT
>CAZSHJ010000064.1:0-9568 GCA_964606745.1 uncultured Thermoplasmatales archaeon
GATGAGATTAAGAAACGGCCTCTCATCTGCGGGTCTTACGCTTCGCTACAGACCACGCAGTATTCCCGGCCTAATTTCATAAAAACAGGGTTTGCCAGACCTGTGATGAACATGCCCCCTAGCAAGACCGCAGTCAGCACCACCATTGTCACCCCGGAAAGCAATGGAAATATCAGTATTTTTCTGCCCTGGCGTATCACCCTAAAAACCGCCCTCATGAGTTTCCAGCTTCGAACCATTGTGCCTGACACGGAAATACCCGATTGAATAATAAAATTTTCATATAAATAGATATTTGCACTTTTTTATGCATTGTTTTCATAATATCCTGCCTTGAAATCCCATCGACCAGCTGCCGGAGAGAATATCAAAGATTCGTAATTATTTTCCTCACCTTCTCCACAATTTCGGCAGGGTTTTTTCCTATGACACGTATCATAGCCTCCTTCCCTGCGCCGCCGCCATCCCATACAACATCGGGAATGAAGCCCGTACTTTTTATTGCATGTTCCGTGCCCCATTCCATCGTGGACTCACCGGCGGGCTCATCTTTCCTGTCAAAGTTCCCTATCGTAAGACCGGCGGCACGGCATGCATTTACAGTATCCGCCGAATATGCAATATTCATGACCGCCCTCACGTTGCCGTCGTATTTCATGCATGCAAGAACAATGGAGGAAATATGTTTTGATGCACCGAATCTGCATTCACCCGCCTGAAATGCATTTCCTTCCTTTCCGGCTTTTACTACCCTCCCTTCTATTCCACATGCATCTCTGTAACAGGATGCACCCCTCAATGCATATACAAAGTTTATTCCCACCTCGGGAATGAGCGAGGCAGGGATAAAAGAAAGCACCTCATCCACGGCATTCTGGAGGGAGAGCCATACTTCTGTTTTTTCCTTATTGCTTTTGCCCAGTTCATCTACGACGGGGATATGGTCTGCCCTCTGCCGGACAATATCGACCCCTGCAACTCCCTTTCCCGGCGAGATACCCCCTGTGATAGATGACCATGTATATGCCTTTGCCTTTCTTGCTACTTCCGTCAGCTTCTCTCCCCCCACAAGAAATGCCGTAATTAGTGCGGAAAAAGTGCAGCCCGAACCATGAGCTTTCCTGTTCATCCTCGGAAGAGTGAACGTGTAAAATCTGTCGCCGTCAAACAATATATCCGATGCATTCCCTTTCAGATGCCCGCCTTTTACCAAAACATTTTCTGCACCCATCTCGTGCAGTGCGGTACATGCATTTTTTACATCCTCCATGTCATTTAATTTCATGCCGCATAACCGCTCCGCCTCCCTTATGTTAGGGATTATAATATGGCAGGACGGCACAAGATATCTTTTTATTGCACCCGCCAGATGAGGCAACGAAAGAGAATGTTCTGTCGTCGATATAAGAACCGGGTCGACCACAAGTTTTATTTCTCCCATTTTCTCCGCAACAAGTTTTGCAATTTCAGGCGTGTAGAGCATTCCTGTTTTTGCTGCCCCCACGTCAAAATCGTCCAGAATGGCATCAATCTGGGATTCCACCGTTTCAATGGGCAATGGATATATGTCCCTCACACCCATGGTATTCTGCGATGTCGCACACGTAATGACCGACGTGCCATGCACACCTGCAATCATAAACGACTTCAAATCCGCCTGTATGCCTGCCCCTCCCGATGAATCCGAGCCACCGATGGTGAGTGCAACTTTCTGCATGAAGCTATAGAGGAAAATGATTTAAGTAGGTTTACCCCAAATGGGGCACCTATTCCACTACTAGAATTTCTGAATCGATTTTGACAATTAGCGTTATCGAAAAGCTGTATTTAATGTGTATCGGCGCGTTACATAAAAAATTCAAAATCAACGACAATCAATTATTTATATAA
This sequence comes from uncultured Thermoplasmatales archaeon, assembly GCA_964606745.1. Taxonomy (GTDB): domain Archaea; phylum Thermoplasmatota; class E2; order UBA202; family DSCA01; genus VBQP01. The sequence goes on from CAZSHJ010000064.1 coordinate 1,891, forward strand.
GGAATATAATTGAGAATATGAAAAAAAAGGTTGCAATTGTAATTTTTCTAATATCGATTTTGTTAGTTCAGGCTTTATTACTATGGGCAATCCCTAACAGTAGCGGAGGAAGTGGTGAAGCAGGCATTATCAATATCCATTGGGTAAGTCCCGGAGGTGGCGACTATTTTGCCACACGAATTACTGCTACTAACTTCACTGTAGGTTGGTCTATATTCCCGGATTTGCCTCCTTGGGCGGAGGATGATCCGTCTGCATCTAACCATTTAGAATGGCTTACACTATCTGTAAGTAGTTACCTCTGGAACCCAGATACAGTTAGCTGGGAATTTGCTCCGGCCTCGTATGGTTTCGGTGTATCTTGGGAGTCGAAACCACCCCATCAGACAGCCCAAATTCCTGGTTTCATAACCCTTTCCCCAATCCCTGACAGAGATAAGAGCAGTGACGTTAGAATACGATTTGTAGCTAAAATGGAGTGCGGAGACAGTTATGGGACTAACTGGTATTCTGAAAGTGCGGAAGTTGAAAAAAGTTATAGATACGTACCCCCGATAACCCCCTCTTTTACGATTACACCAACAAACCCAAAGGAGGGAAACACCATACAGTGTACTAGTGCTGTTGTCACGGCTTCTCCAGAGATTGAGATAATAAATTATAGATGGGAGGTTTATGATCCCCTAGATGGTTCCTGGGTCAATGTATTGGGTGAGGGGGCTAATGCATCTTCAGTTGAATGGGAGCCCCATGCATACTGGCCGCCCTCTGCAGGAAGGTATAACATCACACTGAAGGCAGCATGCAAATGGGAAAATGTTTCCTATATCAGTGATAAAAGCTACTGGTCAACAACTATAGAAAAAGATGTGGAAATTCTTCCAACCGCCGAACCTGTCAATGCTTCATTTACAATAGAACCCGCAAACCCAAGCACCCATAATATCGTGTATTTTAATGACACCTCCAAATCTGCCTTTCCGAAAGATGATATCCGTTGGAAAGTAAACGGAGACTCATTATGGAACTTCCGTTTACTAGGTAACGATATCTCATATAAATGGGATAACTTAAACCAGATAGGGTGGAACTGGTCCAATCCTTCTACAGGTACATATAATGTAAGTCTTTGGATAAATACCACTGCGGGGTACACCGATTCGGTGGAAAGAACATTTGAGATAAAAGACACATCTAATGCCGTTGGGATGAGTGCAGATACTGGAGGTGTTATTGCAGATGGAACTTCGAGTGCCAAGATAACGGTTACGCTGCCATCAACTTCCACCCAAACCGTTACCTTAGCGGACGGAAAAACTACGCTAACTGAAACAGCGATTAATGGTGCAGCGATTTTTACCTATGTCCCTGATACAGGAAAACTGGGCTTATCTCCTTCAGACATACCTCCCGAGGGGGCAGATATAATATTGACGGCAACGGCAGGTGGGCAATCTGAAACAATAAATTTGAAAGTATACCGGAAACCTATCCTACTTGTGCACGGCCTGTGGTCTGACGGCCATATGTGGGATAAAATGAAGGGATGGCTGCAAAACGATGGCTTCACCGTATATACTATTGACTATCCCAATGTAGCATCGCCAGCAGCGGTTGCCACTAATCAGTTTGACGACAGGATACAAGCAGTTAAGAAGAATTTCAGCCAGCAGTACAATGCCAATATTACCAAGATAGATGTTATTGCCCACAGCATGGGCGGTGTCATTGTCCGGTATTACATCAACCAGTTTCAGGGCAGCCCGGACGTGGACATACATACACTTATCACTGTTGGCACACCTCATAAGGGAAGCCCTTGGCCAAAAATATATTATGACTGGATGAATTTGAGGAGTAAAACCGGCATTATACTCCTTACTACCCAGCATTTGCTGCCTGAGGGATGGATGTTAAAGATGGGGCCTGCTTTAGATGCATTAATGCCCGATAGCCAGTTTATATCAGATCTTAACAGTCAGGCTAACAACATATATGTGGATTACCATGCCATTTGTGGGACTAATAACTTGCTCTCTACACTTGCCCTTATAGATATCTATAAAGAGGGACTTGCCGGTAGGCTCCTCTCATGGAGTCGCCCTTCTTTCATAGATGGGGATGGAGTAGTAGAGTTGAACAGCCAGCGATATGCAGAAGCGATAAAAGATGGTTACTATGTCAATGCTTGGCACTGCGGGGAGGGAAGTAACTATGGTGTCTTCGAGATATCATCTCAGATTCTTAAAGGTCAGGAAGGACAAATACCCTCTATCTACAAAGCTCCCGAAAGCCCAACCTTGAAAGTTGGTTATTTTTACTCCACAACAGAAACATTCAAATTGTTAAAAAAGGGGATAATATCTGGTATAACCGACAAAGAATTAAAAGTAGGAGATGAAATAGAGGCGGGAGATGTGCTCGAGATATTATATGACGACTATGAATGCCAGCTTAGCAAAGGTGACTTTGCACAGGTAAAAATAAATGTACATTATATGAATCAACAAATTGGAACATTATATGTACAAGCAAAGTTTAAGGAGGATAGGTGGACAATTTTGAAACCACTTATCAGGATAGATGTACTCAGCCCAAATACATTTCATATAAGGAACGAATGGTTTTTTGCACTGAAACTTCGTTTTAATTACAGGGGACCTTTAATTGTTTTTACAGATAACGGACTCATGGCATCCCCCGATCCCGACCTCTTGATATCTATTGATGGAACTAACAACACTGAAATATCCCTACTAGAGGGAAATATAACGGTGTTCGATAACTATAACAAGACTGAAAACGTAAAGGTAGGGCAAGCAGTAACGCTTTATCCTGATAGTTCCATGGAAACGCCTACCACCTTCGAATTATCCACAATTGACAAATGGTGGGCAACGATTAAAGTGAGTGACCATGTTCTCTGTAATAATGTTAATTCAGATGGAAATCCCGTTAAAGTGACAACCATCTTTAATACTGAAGATATGGTCTATTCTTGGCTTGGTTTAGCCAACGCTTCAGAAGGGGACAAGGTACGTTGGCTGTTCCAAGGACCTAACAACTTAACCGAGGAATCCCTATATACAATTGATTGGGAGGGAGAGGGATTGTGCTATGCCTGGCTGAATCTCAGTGAATATGGTGAGCGGACAACTGGCTCCTGGAATGTCACGGTATATGTTAACGGAGAAATGTCTTCCATAGCATATTTTGATGTGGAGAAAACCCCAACCGATACTCCAGGATTCGAAATAATGTTACTCATTGGAGCAATAGCAGGAGTACTGGTAATAATGAAAAAGAAAGATTGAAAAATATGAAGAAAAAAAGTTTGAATGGGGTTCGTTGGAATGGGGCAATATTCATCTGGCTTTTAACTGCCCCTATTAACGGTGAAGAAGAACCGTTGACTGGGCTATTATGGTGGGGTCCGGTAGTGGGCTTCTTAATACTCATTATTGCAATCTTACTAATTATTGCAATTTTAATTAAATTGATTAAACGCAACAAAAGACTCAAATAAAGGAAAGGACCTCCCTAATCTCTGCTTTACCACTATTTATTATAGGAAGCCCTTTATGCTCTTTAAGAATTTTTTTTGATAAATCGACTATCCATGAAACTGTGAAATTCGACTTTCCAACATCTCGTTTTTTTCCTTTTTTAAGTATCCAGTCAAACTCGTTTTCTTTCTCAAACACAAAAACCACGACACTAGTCGCTGGAAAAAGAGGAGCGTTAGCCTTTCCACCCATCATTTTATGAGCCTCTTCAACGGCCTCTTGGATCTCATCTCTTGAAATATTGTCACCTCTGAGGAATGCAATTATCCTTTTTGTTGTCACAACAACCTTTGTCTCCTCACGAGTAACCACCAACTCAAATTGTTCAGGATAATCTTTGACTTCTCTCCATCCCTCTTCTGAGAGGAGTTGAAATGTTTTTTTCACAAGTGAGTTGACATTCATTTTCCTCATCATTGTATATTTCATAATTCTTTAAATAGATATATGCTGAGGAATAAGATGAATAGGAGATATAACCCTTTTTAAAAGTAATACTAAAAGATTTTAAGTTTATTTGCATTTAACATCATGCCAAAAATAGTCATGAAGAAGGGAGGAAGGGAGGAGGAATTCATTTCCGAAAAGATCGTTGTTTCAGCGGTGAAAAACGGGGCGAAACCGGAGTTGGCAAGAGAGATTGCAAAAAAGATAGAAAAAATTGACAAGGAAAAAATAGATAGCGGTGAGATAAGGGATGAAGTGCTCAAAAATCTGAGAACGGAGAATCCCGTGCTGGAAAAAAAATGGCTTGCCTATGATAAATCAGTGAAACGGCTGTATCGCCATTACAGAAACAGACTCTACGAGTGATAAAGATAGAACGCAAAAAATTTTATATAACATTTTATGTTGGGGGGGTGGTGATATAGTGAGCGAAGAAAAGAACGAAGGAAATATAGTGTTTGTAGGAAGCAAGGCACCAATGAGCTACGTGATTGCCGTGATAACGGAATTCGAACAGGGAGCAAAAAACGTTGTGCTTAAAGCCCGAGGAAAATCCATTTCAAGAGCTGTGGATGCTGCCGAGATAACGAGGAACAAGTTCCTGCCGGATGCCAGCATATCGGACATATCCATAGGCACGGAGGAAGTCGAATCTGAGGACGGCAATAAGAGAAACGTATCCTCGATGGAGATAACCCTGACTAAATAAACGATCAATTAACTGGAATGTGGCGGTCACCCCGCCCTTTTTTACCCACTTCTCTGAGAAGGTTTAATAATTTATAGCGGTTATACTGGTGTGAAAGAGGAAGCAAGGATAGGACTGGCGGTATCCCATATTCTGAAAGCCTTCATTTTTTTAATGGGCATATGGTCGGCATATAAGCAGGACTGGCTATGGGCTGTAGCCTGCCTCTTTGCCTTCCTGCTTGCAATGAGCCCACTTTTTATAAAAAGAAGTTACCACATTTCCCTTCCATGGATTATGGAACCGCTCATTGCTCTGGCATTCTCCTTCCACGTATGGGGGGGAGTTCTGCACTTTTATTCAATTCCTTATTACGATAAGATAGCACATTTCATGGTTTCCGGCATAGTGGCATTTTTCGCCCTTGTGGTAATCTATCTGCTTGATGTGTACTGGGAAAGGCTTCGCATGGACACTTTCATGCTTGGCTTTTTTATCGTGATATTCACCATTGCCATAGGAACATTATGGGAAACAGGGGAATTTATCTCCGACCAGCTTTTTGTGGGTTCACCAAAAGCACAGCTTGGACTGGATGACACCATGATGGATTTGATTTATGACAGCCTGGCCGGCATTATTGTTGGTGTAGTTGGCACCATGGGCATACGGAGAGGAGAACTGAAAGATCTCATATATCCACTTGAAAAAGAGGCAAAAGAGTTAAAATACAAAAAATTCCAACAGGCAAAGGAAAAGGCTATGGAAGTTTTGAAAAAGGGAATTGCAAGCGGGAAAGTCGACGAAAAGGCACTTCCAATACTAGAAAAATTGAACAGGATAGATGAATTTTTCACAACCGGTAGCTGTTCGGGAAGGATAATTGTCATGGAACTGCCGTCCATAGGAGACAAACTCGATGCAAGATTTCTTGGAAAGTGGGATAAAAAGATAACCGTCAATGATGCAATGAATGCCCTTGAAAATTCAAAAATAGGAGAGACATGGCTGCTTGTACAGTCTCCGATTTTCCAGGTGTCAGCAACCGATATAAAAATGATAACAGAACTGGTAAAGGTTGCAAAACAGAGCGGCTTCGAAGATTCGGGCATTAAATCAACTGATAACGAGGTCACAGCTGAGATACACAGTACAGAGGAAATGAGCGTCCCGCTTGGGATGGACGGAAAAATACTATGTAACAGGAAGTATCTTGCCCTAATCGTTTCAGTAGCAAACGAAATAATGGAAAATATGGGTGAAAAGCTGGCATTGCTGGAGGACAATATATCCAAAAGATTTCAACAGGCCGATGAATCTTGACTGCCTTTCGGCTCGCAGATATCCCCTTATCACCAACTTTTATTAATGCCATTCCGATATATGCATGATGAATTTCAAGGACAGGGATATAGTCTCTATAAAGAACCTGACAGAGGATGAAATACTTCACATTCTTGATGTTGCCGAAGGCATGATTCCTGTAGCCCAAGGAAAGAAGGAAAGTGACTTGCTGAAAGGAAAAATAATGGCATCCCTTTTCTTCGAGCCATCAACAAGGACACGACTTTCCTTTGAGGCAGCAATGAAACGACTTGGAGGCGATGTTATCGGGTTTGCCCGACCGGGTGCAACGTCTCTCCAGAAGGGCGAGAGCCTTGCAGATACGATAAGGACCGCAGAGAGCTACTGTGATGTCATTGTCATGCGCCATCCCCAAGAAGGCTCTGCCAGAATGGCTGCGAAATTCGCCTCTGTCCCCATCATAAACGGCGGGGACGGGGCGGGACATCACCCGACACAATGCCTACTTGATTTGTTCACCATACGAAAGGAGAAGAGAAATATAGGAAAAATTAAAGTGGCACTTCTGGGGGATTTGAAATATGGAAGAACCGTCCACTCCCTGGCCTATGCCCTGGCTTTGTTCAAGGCCGAGATGGTATTTATCGCCCCGGAACAGTTACAGATGCCTCCAGAGGTTGTGGAAGAATGCAGAGGAATGGGTGCAAACATATCATTCGAAACAGATTTGGAGAATGCCATTTGTAATGCTGACGTCCTGTATGTCACGAGAATACAGAAAGAGCGATTCCCCGATCCGGAGGAGTATAACAAGGTGGTGGGCATATATAAAATAGATAACAAGATGCTGGAAAACGCAAAAGACAACATGATAGTGATGCATCCCCTGCCGAGAATATACGAGATAGATCCTGAGGTGGATGGAACAAAATATGCATCCTACTTCCGCCAGGCTTTCAACGGCGTGCCTGTGAGGATGGCACTTATATCTCTTGTTCTGGGGGGGATAAAATGAAGGAACTGAAAATTCAGCCGATAAAGAACGGCACTGTTATTGACCATATAACTCCAGGATGCTCGTTCAAAGTTCTGAACATTCTGAAGATTCCGGAAAATGTCGGCGATTCCATAATCAGTGCCGTGATGAATTTGGAAAGCAAAAGTGGAAAGAAGGATATCGTGAAGATTGAGAACAGGGAACTGAAGGCAAGCGAGGTGGACAAGATAGCGCTGATTGCCCCAAATGCAACGATAAATATCATAAGGAATTACGAGGTAGCAGAAAAACACAGGGTTGTCGTTCCCGATGAAATCGTGGGCATCGTGAAATGTGCCAATCCGAACTGCATCTCGAATTCAAAGGAGCCCATAAAGCCCCGCTTCGTCGTCAAGAGCAGGGAGCCCCTCCGCATAAAATGCTTTTACTGCGAGAGAGAACTGGAGGACATATCATCGGGAATGATGTGGTGATGAAAAATATCTAGGAAAATTCTTTTAATACCGTCTTAATTATAGTTGCTTCTATTCCCAACGCTTTTTCCACTTTAGTAATCAAATCATCAGATTTTGCCAACTTTGATATTTGACTACCATGTTCCAATAAACCAATTGCATTATTTTTTAATCTCATCTCAGCGAGAAATCCCCAACCTTTAGGTAGGGGATGAATCGC
>CAZSHJ010000065.1:0-9235 GCA_964606745.1 uncultured Thermoplasmatales archaeon
ACTTCAGAAAGTGAATCGCTGCTCAAAATCGTTATTACGCAAGAGGTCTATTATACATTAACGGAGGGTGACTATTATAAGACAAAAATTAGGGCTTCCGTTTTCTTCTTCAGAAATATTCTCAAACTCCATATGTATCTTCCATCCTTATAATGTACTGCTTTACAAGTTCATCAAAGTTATATTTGAACATAGGGCAAACTACAGTATTTACATTTCCGTTTTCATGATATGCCTCACTAACGCATCCACCACCACAAAAACCAACTATATTACAGTTCCTGCATTTCTCAAAGTTTAACGGTGTCCTTTCATAAAACTTTTTTGCATTCTTATTATACACAGGACTGTTGAAGACATTGCCAACTGTAAACCTTTTTTCTATTCTATGCAAGCATGATAAGAGATCACCAGTTGGACCGAATGCAACTTCTCTCTTGAAATAGGTGCGGCAGTATAAAAGCGTTGGAGGGATGAAAAATGAGGATATTCCTTTGCTTCGCGCAAGTTGTATAAGCTCTACTAATTTCCTTCCATAATCATAACTTGAAATACAGAGTTGTGAATGCCTTTCTGATACTTCTGTATCAGCTGTCACAACGCCAAAATCAACTATTACGTTGGGTTTTATCATGTTATTATACTTTAGCCACTCGAGAAATGCGGGAAGTTCTTTTTTATTTGTTTTATCGACATTAATTCGTATAATAACTTGGGAGAAGTTTTTGATAGCATTTTTTATTCCTTTTACGACAGCATCAAAGCTACCTTCTCCTGAAGCAAAAGGCCTTCTTCTATTATGCGTCTCTCTCAAACCATCTAATGATATCAGTGAATAGTTGCAGTTGAATCTTTTCATGAATCTTGCAACCTTTTCTGTTAAAAGAGACCCATTCGTAACAATACCTGTTGATATTTTTATGCAATTAGGCAGACGTTTCTCTGATTCTATGAGTATCTTTTTTATTAAATTAAATTTAAGAAGAGGTTCCCCCCCATAGAATATAATTCTTACATCTTTTTGCTTGCTTTCCTTTATTCTCTCTACCATAAAATTTATACATCTGCTCGCAACATCCCATGTCATCTCTACAGGATGTTTCTCTTCATAACAGTATATACATCTAAAGTTACAAGCCAATGTTACTGTAAAAACAAAGGAATATGGAACTTCATTTCTCACTTTTGTGATTAGGCTATTAAGAATCTCCAATTCATCTACATTTTCTTCTACAATCATTCCCCCGTTTATCAACTTCTTAACAGTTTCCCCACATTTAGAATACCCTCTGCAAGCCTCATCTATATATTTTGGTTCCCTAAAATAGTTAAGAAGTTCCTCAACATCAGAATCTACTAGAAAAATGGCAGTTGTTATACCTGAGCATAGTACCCTTTTACCATCTAACTCAAAATTTAGCAAATATTTGGATTTTACAAATCTTTTAGTGGGCAACTTGGCATTCATGATATCACTTTATCGTAGGCTTGGGTGTAATAAAAATCTATTCACTACTAATGTATCACACTAATAGAATGAAGAATCGGAGTGGACGATACAGGGGCATCACGTTATATTATTTAGTCTATCCCGCGGCAGAATACGATACAAGGGGCATCAATCTGGATAGAATGCCGTAGATCTTCTCTGGTACATTCATCTGACAAACGCATTAAACCAGGCCTTATCTCCTTTATTTCCATTTTTACCGTATAATAAGAGAATGTATTAAAAGTTTAAATAGTTTTTTATATCCAAAACACATAATATTGATAAAAAAGAGGAATGATATACTGGAAAAAATAACTATTAAGAATATCACTTCAGAAACTTCAGAAATAGTATCTACAGGTAAGTTAAAAGAAGATTCTCTTGTTTTAGAAAATTTGCTCGGGAGAAAAAATGTAGTTTTTTTAGGCGCTCCAAGAATAGGGAAAACCAGTTTAATCTGTGAGATTATAAAGAAAAAAAATGGCCTTATAATAACATCTAACATTGAATACAATAAAATTGAGAACATGATGCTTAAGATGGGAATATCCGAAATAAAGAAAAAATTGAAAAAAATTGATGAAATAGAGGATATTCCAAATGAAAAATTAATATTTATCGATGATTTCTACCGGGTGTTTTTGGATTATCAGGATAAACCAAAGCTGCTCGAGAAACTTAATTTACTCATAAGTAGTGGGGAGGAGGGAATTTGTATCTCTACTACTCCGTACAGGTTGGAATGGCTGAAATGGTTGCGTGATAAACAAGAAGTGGATATCTGTTTTCCTCGAAATGCCAAAGAAAAGCTGTATAAGATAGAAGAAGATATTGCAAAAAAAATTTTTGGCAACATGAACAAAAAAATTAAAGAAAAAATCAATAATATTTCCCAAGATGCCAAGAAGTATATAAAAAAGTCGAAGTACACATATATGCCTCTCAATAGGAAATTCAAGTACACTACCTATGTACCTTTCTTTGCTGTAGGGACTATAGGTGAAATCACATACCATGCTTTAGGAAACAAAGAATCTTTTTTAAAAAGCCTTATAACAGAAGCACCAGATACAACATTGGATATGATATCGCATTCTTTTAAGATGTTTTTTTCTACAGGTGCTATGCCGGCAGCATTGGCTGCAGGAAGCAGTGCAGCAATAGGGATTGGAGGAGCCTGTATGTTATATGATTTAGTAAAAGGTGATAGAGCCCGTGTAAATGATATGGCAAAGCAGGTTAAATCATTGGAAAATGTATCTCCCACTGATATAGAAATGATTGAGGCAAAAGAAGGTTTACAGCCTTTAACACTATCTGGAATGAAAATAATTCTTCAACCAGAGTGGCAAGCAAAAATAGAAAAAGAAATAGGGCAGGTAGGAGGCATAAAGGAAAAATTAAAGGAGCTGGAACGTCAAATAGAACAAAAATATGATTATGGGATTAAACAAGTAGATGAAAGGTTTTTTAAACAAATGTGTGAGATTACCAAATCTATTAAAAAAATAGAAGAAATGGCCGAAGAAACTAGAGAACTTGTAAGATACTGGGAAGATATTACTGATATTACGCCTAACTCTTTTTTAGAGAAAACAAAACCAGGACCACAAATAATTCCACCAGAAGATATTGTTACAGATGAGTATCTTGATAAATTAGTGGATAAGTGCATAAAAACAGCAGAAGAAAAGGCGGTAGTAATTACTGGTTTTGCTGGCAGTGGTAAAAGTATCCTTCTTTATCTTATCTGGAAAAAGTTAAAAGAAAAAGGATATGGCATTGGGCTTATTAACGAAGGTAAATCTATAACAGATATTCACCTGAAAAAGAATTTTTTTCTATTGTATGATGACCTTCAGGAAAGGTCAAACATAGAAATTATCTTATCATTTACAGGTGCCATAAAAAAAGTAATACTTACTTGCAGAACAGAAGAATACGAAGATATTAAAAATTTCATTAAGTGTCACCTTCGTCCAGAGTACCTTAGAGCAATTGAAGAGATAAAAATTGAGAGTAAAGAGAAAGTCGAAATTGACGGTAAAGAAATAAGCAGGTTTAAATCTTATAAAGAAATGCTAAAAAATCATTTGAAACTGAATGGTATTTCTTGGGATGAACAAAGTTTAGATGTTGCTGTCGAATCGTCAGAGTATCTCCCAGTATATTTATTAGAATTTGCAAAGAATTTTAAGAGTCAGTTTAACAGTGATTGTTTAACTGTAGAAATAGCAGAGAAACTGCCTAAAGGAGTACTTGAATTATTTGGCATCATATTTTATAGTAAATTTGTGAGTGCTGTTGATGAACAAGGAAAGAAGCTACCAAAGAAAAGCTCACTTGCCTCTCTCATGGCTATTGTAAATACCTCCTCGATGATGTTGCACAAAACACATTTTGAAAAATTAGAGGAAGAAATGAATGAAATATTTGGAGATGAGAATAGATTTCCAGAGGGATTGTTAAACTACTCTGATGAAAAAGAAACGCTTAGTGTCCCATATACCTATTGGAAGAATGCTATAGACATTGAATCATTGAACAAAATAAACTCTGAATCATGGAAAAGAGAGTTAGCAGAACTTAAAAAATGCATAGTAGATGTAAAAGTGGAATTAGACAAGAAAGAAAAAAAACTGGAGGATACTGTGATCGAAACAACGAGAAAAACCTTTGATTATTTAAAAGAAAGGTTTGGATATGATAAAACTCTTTATAATTCATATGCACTTCTGGGGATAAACTGTATTTACAACTATCCGGATACTTATAATAAAATTTTGCCAAATAATTTTCTTAGAATAATTAAGGAACTGAAAAATGAAGATGAGAAATATAAAAAGACTTTATTTTTGGTAGCCGATGCATACTGCGATACAGGAAGTATAGGGGTATACAGAGCTAATTATGATAAAGCCCTAAATGAATTTCAAACTGCACTTGGTATCTCAGAAGAAATAAATAATGTCCGTGGAATAAGCGACATATATTTCTGGATGGGGAAAATCAGCTGGCTCACAGGTGAGTTGGATAATGCAATGAAGAACCTTTCCGAATCTCTTAACATTGCTATGGAAACAGGTAATACGTCTGGGGTAGCTAAAGCAACAACAGAGATGGGAAACGTCTGTTATTTGAGAGGAGAGTATAATGAAGGCCTAAAATACTATAAAAAGAGTTTAGGTGCTTACGAGAAACTGGGTGATAGATATGAGATTGCTAGGATATATGGTAATATGGGAGCAACCTATAACGCAATGGGTGATCATGTTAGAGCAGTTGAGTGGTGTGATAAATGCATAAACATTGGTAGAAAGGAGGGAGAATTCAGGGAAGTGGGTTATGGTTTAATCAGTGCTGCTGATGACTACATTATGTTCGACCAATTAGATAAGGCAAAAGAATACACTGATGAAGCACTAAACATTTTTACTGAATTTGAAGAAAAAAGGGGGATTGCCTTCTGTTACAGAGGTTATGGTATTATTTATCACAAAAAAGGCAAGTGGGATAAATGTATTGGGTGTTTTGAGAAAGCAATAAAAAAATTTATTGAAATAGGTGAATTAGATGGGCTTTCTATAGTATATTTCGACTATGGTAAAATATTTGCTGATAAAAATGATAAAGAGAAGATGAGAGAACTGTTTCAGAAATCAATAAAGTGTTATATGAAGTTGGGGAATAATGCAGGAGTAGAGGAAGTAAGGAGAGAGATTAGGAAACTATAGGTTATAGGTAGTAAATAATATTTAGATAAATTTTACTTTATCTGTGCATTGTTAAATCAATCTTCTCTTGGTTCTAGAGAAGATTTGGAGAATATTTCTTTGTATAAAGGAGAAATATAGAAAGGTGGAAATGTGGCTGAAAACTATTTTATGGAATGTTTTGATTTACCGAGGTGAAATTATTACACAAAGCGCGGAATCGTATTAAAAATTTATAAACGGGCCCCCATAATAATCTCGTAAAAAGAATTAAGCGATTTTAATAATATACTTTAGTCGCAATTAGGGGAGGAAAGAGAATGTAATTTTCAGTCTTCCCAATCAGTTTTTCTTTTCTTCTTATCAATTGCTTTTTCGGCCATATCCAGAACGAACCCCGGTCCGCCGGTGGGATCCACAGACAGCGAATCTCCAACTTCTGCTGCAGCCTTCCTCCACGCAATTTTATCTTTGATTTTCCGTTCTTCATTACTCATGTTGCCAATTACTTTAACTCGTCATAATTTAAAAACTTTTCTTATCGGCACCCCAGCAATCTAGAGTTGATGAAATGTTAATATCTCGTAAAGTGAGTGATGAGTCGATGTAATACCACATGCCATTGCTGGTGTCACTCCTTCCTTTATCTAGTTTTTACTCGAGCGATTGCTTAAACTCCAATGAGCTTTCAAATAATTGTGAAAGAAAAAATAACCAGATAACATATCTATAAGCCAGTCTATAATACGAGCAAGTCTTTTACTTCTTCTTACCATGTATTGCACCGAATCCCGTATGAAGGAGTTCAGGTTTTCTATCAGTGCAGTTGAAATCGTTTTGCCAATTCCGAGTTCCTGTATAGCTCTATCTACTGTTTTTCCACTGACACCAAACAATCCATAGGTGTAAAACCTTCCTGTTTTCCGATTAAACCTGCTTTTATTGATTACTCCTGTAATAGGCTTTTAGCTTTTATTCCCAAATACTTTCTGATAAACTTTTCATATCCCTGATATCCATCAATGAGAACAAGCTTGATTTTTTCTCTAAATCTCTTCAGATTCTTGAAGAGTTTCTCCAAGGTTCCATCATCATGTTTCCCCACAATAAAATCGATCACGTATTTGTTCTTTGGATCGTAGGTCAGCCAACCATAAAATTTTTTCTTACCCTGCATTTTGATATAAATCTCATCAATCATCTCGATGGCCTCTGGAACGTAATCGGCAGGGAGTGCAACAAAATCCTTGAATTTCTGAAACTGTAGCAATACCCCCTTGAGTATACTTCTTAGGGTGTTTTCTGTAACATCAAACACTGGGGGTATATTGCCTATCAGATAACCTGTGAGAAACAAATAAACCATACGCAGTATATCATTGTCACCGAGACGTCGTTTGTAGAACAACGTTCCATACCGCTGATTGAAGAATTTACCGCAGGTGTTGCATCGGTATCGTTGTACTTGATTCTTCTGAAAACCATACTTTACTATATCACCCGAGTTACAATAGGGACAGATTGGAATTTTCAACTTTCCCTCTTTTAATATTATATTTCCTTTTTGCATACCATCACCATAAGAGAAATACGTTAGGCCTTTATAAATCAACTCTCAAGCGATGGGGTGCCTTCTTATCACCAGCTGTGTTGAATAAATCATAATATTTTTTATTTTTTAGGTTACCTCTATTAGGGGGTACAAATGAAAAAGAGGCATACTACCCCACAGAGATAGAGACCTTTTCGGGTATTGCTTTTTTGCCAAGCCCGATAAATATGGCAAATACGCAAATATTTCTGCGATTATATCGGAGATATTATCAGCGATTTAATGGCCGTTCGTATTGGTATTTTTGATAAATATGAACAGGGCAAATAGAACCAATGTGAAAGATGAGAGCATAACGGCAATATTATCTTGAATAATTAAGAGTGAAAATCCAAGTAAAGAAAACAATAAACAAGAAAGTGTGATGGCAACTTTTCCTATTCTTCTTTTTACGAATCTCTTCAATATTCTGTTGGCAATTTACCATCGATGGATTAATGTACAGAATGCCATTTATCAACGATGCTTTTCCCGTACGAGCCAAGGCAGTACCAAAAGGAGATGATGAATGCCATCAGCAAAGGTATAGGAAACGGGAAGAATCTTGTGATGCAGGCATCCACTGGCTCGGGGAAAACGGTATGCGCCCTTTATCCCTCGGTCAAATATGCAATTGAAAACAACATGCGTATTCTTTATCTCACAAGGACGAACTCGCAGCAGAGGCAGGCAATAATGGAATTGAGGGCGATTGGGGGCGGTGGGGAGAAAGCGGTCACGGCCGTAGGTTTCCAAGGGAGGGCAAATATGTGCATTCTGGCGGAGGAAAATCCCGATTTTAGGGGCGGCAGTTCGGGAGAGATATCACGACTTTGTTCTTCGAGAAAGAAGAGGACCATAGATGCCATACGGAAGAAAAGCAAGATGAAGAACGGGTGTAAATTCTTTGCAAATTTTTTCATGATGGACAAATTGCCGGATGAAATAGAGACAAAAAAGATCATATCTGCCGGGGAAGTGGTGTCCTACTGCAGGTCTAAAGAAATGTGTCCCTACGAAGTTAATAAAAAACTTGTTAAGAAAGCGAAGGTCGTGATAGCCCCGTACATATACCTATTCGACCCTTTTCTGAGGGAGAAGATGGCAGAATGGGGTTTTTATTCGTTTGATAAAAGCATACTTATCGTGGATGAAGCCCACAACCTGCCCGAATACTGCAGGAAAATAATGTCTCCCCGTCTATCAGTAAATACGCTGAAAATGGCAATGGATGAGGTGGAACAGTACTTGAAGGGCGAAGAGGAGATAACAGATTTCTGCACTGTCATGATCGATATAATATCCCTTATGAGAAAAAAATATGTTGATTTTTCTGAAAATGGAGCTTCAAATGACGGCTTCATCCCTCCTGGAAAAATCGAGGCGGCGGTCAGGAAGCATGGATTGGGAAGGACAGATATGGAGAGGTTTGCCGAGAGATTCATGGAATACGGCGAGATGATAATTGATTTGAAGGAAAAAGATGGTAAACTTCCGCGTTCGCATCTAAAAAGCGTGGGTGTTTTTCTGAATTCATGGATGGGACTTGACGGAAGATGGGCAAAACTTATTGTTGATGAAACAGGAAAAAACCCCCGACTGGAGTATTACTGCCTCGATGCATCCGTTGCGGCATCGGTAATAAACGAGTTTCATGCGTCCATACACATGTCCGGAACACTTTATCCGCTGGAGGAATACCGGGATTCTCTTGCCCTGGAAGATTCCGAACTGATATCCTTCCCTTCGCCATTCCCCGAGAAAAACAGAAAAATATTTTATGCGAGAGATGTAAGTACGAGATACCAGGGACTGAATGACAGAATGCTTCACAGTATTGGAGAGAAAATCGTGGACATATGCAACTCTTTTGAAAAAAATACGGCGGTATTCTTTCCGTCCCATGCAGTGCTTAGCAGGTTTTTGAGGATAGGCATCTGCCATTCGATAAAGAGGGATACTTATGTTGAGGGGAAGGGCGTGAAACAGAGCACACTTATGAGGGAGCTGGAAAAATTCAAGAGAAAGGGCGGTATCCTATTATCGGTCGTCGGGGGGCGGATATCGGAGGGGATGGATTTTCCGTCCGAGGAACTGGAGATGGTTATATTGGTGGGCATACCGTATCCCCCGCCGTCTGCCCATCAGCAGGCACTGCAAAAATATTACGAAAAGAAATTCGGCAACGGGTGGAAGTATGCCTTTGAAGCTCCGACGACAAGGAAACTGCTGCAGGCGATAGGGCGGTTGATAAGGGAGAAGAATGACAGGGGCGTTGCCATAATCCTGGATGAACGGGCGGTGAGATTCAGAAAGTATATATATATGCAGGAGGCGGATAACCTGATTGGACAGATAGCAAAATTCTGGGGGCAGTGAAAAAATTTATGAAATTAGGCCGGGAATACTGCGTGGTCTGTAGCGAAGCGTAAGACCCGC
>CAZSHJ010000066.1:0-9212 GCA_964606745.1 uncultured Thermoplasmatales archaeon
AGAAATACAAATATTTTTTTCATGGCTTTAAAATGCAGTTTGAGTATAAATAATTTTGAGTGTCATCTTTCCAAATTTATTATGCCCCAGTCATCCTGATCATAGTCATCATCACCGCTTGAATAATCTACCAGTTTGTACACATAGCGGTAGTTCATACAGCTTCTGTACGTGCCCCAATCCCAGTACTCTTTATACCATAGAAATCTGCTATTTTCATTGTCTATACCTTCAAAACCGAGCAAGCCAAGAGTGTGACCAAGTTCATGCATGAAAATACTTGCATGTGCAGTAATCATCTCGTCCTCCATGGGTCTCCATTTCTATATATATGCACTCCGAAATGCATCCTTCATGAAGCTCTTACCTCCGGCGGGGCGGCGCCAGAAAACAATTTCATGGCATATTATAGCATATCAGAGGATGTTCTTTCTCGGATTTTCACTGCCGTTGCGACAATGGTATAAATCTCTGCAATCATATTATGGTGTAAGACCCAAATATTTCCAATACCATCAAATAGGCGAATAGAAATTATTGAATACAATTCATCAAAATAAGGTTATGAAATTATTTCTGTCGAAGACTATAAATTCGCTTCCGTAATTTTCTAAGAATTAGAATACACTAACTACTGCTATTATGGACATGCAAATATATGGTTGGCATAGAAAAGAAGTTACCAAAAAAACGAAGTTATTATCCATATCGGTGGTAAAATTATAAGGAAAAATATTTTCAATGCACTACCTATCGTTCTTGTAATTGTAAAGTAGCTTCAAGACGGTCATATTCAAAAATAAAATAGGGGTCGACAGTGATATATTTCAGAACAGTTAACCAAAAAGGGGCGCAAAAAAACCAATAGAGAAAGTTATGAAAAAATGTTTACAGCCATATTTCAATCCTAAATTATCAAAATAAACCCAAAGAAAAATATGTTATTAAACAAATCAATCCAAAACAAAGAATAGTTGTACTAGCTAAAAAAGGCAATAAAACCCCATTAAACCAACAGTAACAAAAAAATCTCCTATGTCGTAAAACATCATAAACGGTAATGTTTGAAATTTTTTATTAGTTTCTATATCAACCCAAATTTTCCAACACTAATTTTACAGTTCTATATCATACAGGGCCGAGTATTGGTATGGCGGGCATGTGGGTACCCGAATCTAAAAATAACCGAACTTGTGGGGCATTTGTTTGAGATATGCCGAAAGAAGGCAATGATACATGATAAAATATTTATTTAACCGTCTATTTACCCACCAAGTGAAAGCATGGCAAAAAACACCAAGATAAAGAAGTGGACGATTCCGTTACTGATAGGGGCATTTTTCCTTGTATTACTTTTTAATACATACTTCAATTATACATCAGACCTAGCGATAAACGAGGAAGGTCAGTCTCTTACAGATAAGTTTTACCTTGCAGGTCCAGACCCTTATTATAATGCCCGACTTGTAGAGACAACAGTTGAGACAGGACATTATCTATATATGGGTGGAATTCATGGTGGCGATGACCCACTGTTGAACTATCCCGTGGGGCAATCGGGTGGAAGACCTCCTCTGTTTAATATGATGACGGTAGGCGTCGGCAGTCTTCTTTCACCTCTTGTCGGGGAAACAGATGCATTGGGATATGCAATGCAATTTTTGCCGGCGATTTATGGTGCCCTTCTTGTCTTTCCCGTGTATCTTATGGGCTCCAAGTTATTCAACAGAAAAGCCGGTATACTGGCTGCATTTACTGTTGCACTCATCCCGATACATCTGAGTTCGGGTCATGGCTCTGCATATTCCCTTTACGACCACGATTCATTCGTCCTTCTTCTTACGGCTACAACCATTATGTTCCTTGTGATGAGTTTAATGGAAAAAAATGCGAAAAGGTCAATGGTTTTTGCATTTATGTCCGGTATTGGAATAGCAGGCATGTCCATGACATGGGTGTCAGCACAATACATATACGCCCTTATAGCTGTTTACGGCATTGCCCAAATGGTTATGGACATTGTGACTTCGAGAATAGAGCCTTCTGTACCTAGGACTTTACTCATTGCATTGTTCAGTGGTTACCTGATTGCGTTCCCCATGTACTGGGTCAAGTACGGATTTTCTTTGACAGTCCCTCTCATCATTTCGCTGGCCGTGGCCGTGTTCAGCGCGATTTATATGTGGTTGGGAAAACATAAACTCCCGTGGGTCATATCCATACCGTCTATATTTGGTGTCGGTGCGGCGGGTCTTGGTTTTCTTTATATTATAAGAAACACTACAAACAGTTTACTCAAGCCATTTACAGCTATTTCGAACGTTATTTTTGGTTCTGGAATATATGGCAATAAAGTCTCTTTGACCATAGCAGAGGCAAGCACATTCGATTTCAGCAGAACCGTTATGTCATTCGGACCTGTTTTATACTGGCTCGGCTGGATAGGGTTTGTATTTTCCATATATCTTTATTACAAAGACAAATCGCGAAAAGATTATTTTCTGCTGGCTGTCTGGTTTCTGATGGAAATATGGTTGGTGCATACGGCGGGACGTTTCCTCAATGACCTTGTGCCGTTAATGGCGGTATTCGGAGGATGGGTTTTGTGGTTTGTCATCGACAAACTCGATTTCCGGAGTGTAATAAAAACAATAAAGGGCGTGGGCGGCGGCTGGTACGGGTTTAAAAAGGGTATAAAAGCCGGGCATGTTATTGGGGCGGCGTTTGTAGTATTTCTTGTAATTATGCCAAATGGCTGGCTTGCGTTCGATGCTGCTCTGCCGTCAACGATGAAAAGCGACTTTAATACAGATAAACTTGGTGCGTTTGGTCTGGGGTTGCATACCGAGGAGTACTGGACAGATGCCTTTTCATGGCTTAAACAGCAGAATGATGGCATAAATGATACCGAAAAATCCGCCTTTATATCGTGGTGGGATTATGGTTTTTACTGCGTGGCGATGGCAAAAAATCCTACTGTTGCGGATAACTTTCAGGATGGGATAGAGCCTGCTGCCAATTTCCAGACGGCACAGAGTGAGAATGAAGCAGTGGCTGTTTGGATAATCAGGCTGGCAGAAGGGGACATGGCAAATAATGATGGAAAAGTATCTGATAATGTGAAAGAAGTTTTTGAGAACTATCTGGGAAACGAAAGTCAGGATTTGATAAAAATACTCGAAGACCCCAAAGGGCATGAAAATTCATCTTATGGCGAAATAATAGGGGTGGAATATGGAGGAGAAAACTATCCTGTGGGGGAAAAGAATGCAATGTACCATGATGCAACGGCGATACTGGTCACGCTTGGTGACGAGAAAATTACTTGGCTTTACCACGATATGCAGGATGTGACGGGTAACAGCATCAGATATTATGGTGTTGAAGGTTATGATGTAAATATTTTCAATGTATTCACTTTCTTGGCAGACAAAGGCACTTTTGGATACGAAACCAGCGAAGACGATTACTTCAAAATGTGGTATGTATCTGAAAGTGGACAGAAATATACACCTGATGAGGTAAAAAATATGACTGCACAGGAAAGACAGGATATAGGTCAGCTTACCCCTCAGACAGTAAGAAAAGACTCATTCTATAACAGCATGGTTTATAGAACTTATTTGGGGTCGTCCGTTTCCAAGCAGCTTTTTGAGAACCAGACGCAATACCGTCAGTACTTATACATGATGATGCAGCCAACGTTGGGCTTGAAACATTTCGTGGCTGAATATATATCCCCGATGACGCAGAATAAGTCCCTTTATTTCGCTCGTGGCAGCCTGTGTTTTGGTTGTCCTGCGGTTGTCGTGGCAAAGTATTATGAGGGGGCAAGAATAAACGGCACTCTAAAAAGCGACGGGGATGTAATAAATGGTGCTTCGGTAGAGGTACAAAGAAATGTGACAATGTACGATAAATCCATGGGCATAACGCATGATTATACAGCAACTGATGGAAATGGTCATTTTTCTGTGATTGTCCCGGCTGGAAACATTACGCTTGTCGTATCACAGGGGGCGGGGCAGGATAGGGTTATAATCAAGAGGATAACTTTCAATGGTACCGGTGATTTTGCACCCATAAGCGAAGATGAGGCAATGCGTAAACCGTCATCAAAATGGCAGCGTGATATCGGAACCATAAATATCGATAAGGGTTCTATCAAAGGAACTGCCTACTGGGATAAGGATGGAAACGGAGAATACAACGATAGCGTTGATACAGCACTTTCAAATGTAAATGTAGCTGTGGGTGATAAGACAGTCACTACAAATTCAAATGGATACTACGAAATTCGTTCATTAGTACCAAACTCATATCAGGTTGATGCAGCGAAGCAAGGATATGATGTCACGGGGCAAAAGCAGGCGGCGGCAAAGCCAGGTGAAACCACAGTTCATAACATTTCAATGGTACCATCTAAAATAACAGTTAGCGGAGAAACATGGTATGATGTAAATGGCAATGGAAGAGAAGATGTAAACGAAAGCATAGCCAGTATGCCGATAAGATTCATTGTTGTGTCTTCCTATGATGAAAATGCGAAAAATGCAACTGTATCTTCAAATGAGACGGGATATTATGAAAGGGATATGTCTCCTGCTACATATTCTGTGGAAGTCAGTTATGCTGTGAATGAGACCACCACCTATGTCTACAGTGGTACACTTAAGCTGAAAATCGGGGACAGTGCAAAAACTCTTGATATAAAACTATCAAAGGCGTAGTAGATGAGATACAAGGAATTCAAGAAACACAGGGAACGGATGAATGCCAAAATCCTCTCCGAAGGAGGCAGGAATGCAAAGAGATTCTTCTCCCTTGATACAGATGTGTATAGGGATAGTGCATTGCCCTCAAAGACAAAAGAACTGCTGGGTCTTGTTGCTTCTACAGTCCTACGATGCAATGACTGCATTCTTTATCATCTGGATAAATGTATTCTGGAGGGCTTCAGTGATGAAGAGTTGTATGAAGCTCTTAACGTTGCCCTTATTGTGGGTGGCTCGATAACCATTCCCCATATAAGATATGCATACGAGATGATTGAAGAAATAAGGAAGAGCAGGCAGTAGTTCACTTGGTTACCACTGTTACAACGTCTCCATCCTTGACTTCGTGATTCATTCCTACCCTCTGGCCGGGAAACGATGCCGAAGGTCCCCAAACTATGGCATATCTGAAGTTCTTGACAAACTCCCGGTGGATTTTGCGGCATGCATCTCTTATTTTTGCTCCTCTTTTTAAGACGAGAGGATGTTTCATATCTGCTTTTCCCCCTTCAGGCTTCATGTAAATCCTTACCAGTGAAAGGGCATTGAATATTGTTTCTTTCAGTTCCTCTATCCCAAAGCCGGTCTTTGCAGAAACCAATATTGTTTTATCATCTGTTGATCCTGTTATTTTATCTCTGTATTTATCTATCTTATTTATTGCAATGACGGCAGGTATGTAAACCCTGTTGCCCGACAAAGCATCCATCAGTTTTTCTTCATCAACATTTCCTCTTATCACGATATTGGCATTTATTAGGTACTCCTGTGTTATACTCTTTGCTACTTCGCCGTCTATTCTCGCATTCTTGGAAAGCTCTATTGCCACTCCGCCTCTATCCTTTTTCTTTATGACCACATCCGGCGGTTTTTGGTTTATTCTTATTCCTGCATGCCATAATTCATTTTTTATAAAATCGAGCTGTGACAGCTCTCCGGCGTCCACCATTATCAAGATAAGGTCAACAACTCTTACAATTGAAATAATTTTTCTTCCCTCTCCCTTTCCCTCAGATGCACCATAAATTATTCCCGGGAGGTCGAGAAGTTGTATTTTACATCCACCATACTCCATAACGCCCGGAATTACCGATGTGGTGGTGAAATCGTAACTACCTATCTTGCTTTCTGCATTGGTTAGCTGATTTAGAAGAGTTGATTTCCCAACAGATGGGAAGCCGACCATGCCGACCGCCGCATCTCCTGTTTTTCGTATGCCGAATCCGGCACCGCCCTTGCCGCCCTTGCCCCTTAATTTTTCGTCTTTGAGACGGGCTATCTTTGCCTTTAACTTGCCAATATGGTGCTGCGTTGCTTTGTTGTATTTGGTGTTTTTGATTTCCTCTTCGAGTTCTCTTATCTCCTCGTCGATATCCACACTTGCGAAATGGAAGAAATGTAAATAAAATTATGCCATGAATACTATTCGACATTCTCGGGGGTACTTGCATCTTTCCCTTAAAATGCATTTTTCGCATGCAGGATTTCTTGCCTTGCATACCTGTCTTCCGTGAGTTATAAGTAGATTGGATAAATCAAACCACTTGTCTTTTGAAAAGGTGTTCATCAGTTCTTTTTCAATTTTTTCCCTGTTTTTTTCCTTTGCGAGCCCCAATCTCTGCGACAGCCGCATTACGTGGGTATCCACGACAATACCTTCAATCTTTCCGAATGCATTTGAAAGAACAACATTTGCTGTTTTTCTGTTAACGCCCGGCAGCCCGGTCAATGTTTCCATGGAGTCGGGAACTTTTCCCCCATACTTTTCCACCATGATTTTGCAGCTTTCCTTTATGTATTTTGCCTTGTTACGGTAAAAGTTCACACTTCCTATTATCTCCCGTAATTCTTCAATATCGGCGTTGGCATAATCTTCGGTGCTTTTATACCTTGAAAATAATTTCTCCGTAACTATATTCACTCTTTTATCTGTTGTCTGGGCGGAGAGTATTGTTGAAACGAGCAACTCAAGGGGATTGGAATGGTTCAGTGCGGTGCCTTTTACATCGGGGTATTCTTTTCTCAGTATGTCGATGATGTCCATGTTACCTCCTGAAGATCAGCCACCGTTTCTCCCCTGTCTTTTCCATGCAGTAATCCCCACTGATTTTTTTCCCTTTCAATCGAAATACGATTTTGTTTTTCTCGTTCTCCTCCATCTCGTACTCACCGGAATCCCATATTTTTACCATACCCGCACCGTATGTTCCTTCGGGAATTTCTCCCTCAAAAGTCGCAAAACCCATCTCATGGTCTTCTGTTTCCATTGCAAGTCTTTTTATTCCTATTTTCTCCGGCAGTCCTTTCGGGATTGCCCAGCTTTTCAAAGTACCGTGCATCTCCAATCTCAAATCATAATGAAAGTGTGTTGAGTAATGTTTCTGTATCACAAATATATTCATCATCTTCCCCGTAACCAAAAATCATATAATAAAAATTTCGTTGGATATACATAGGGAATTGTCCCGGATGCGGATGTGATAAGCCGTAGGATAAACAGTTAAGTAACATGAAAAATAGATATGTGGCAGAGGTGCT
Organism: uncultured Thermoplasmatales archaeon; assembly: GCA_964606745.1. Classification (GTDB taxonomy): domain Archaea; phylum Thermoplasmatota; class E2; order UBA202; family DSCA01; genus VBQP01. The sequence goes on from CAZSHJ010000066.1 coordinate 7,314, forward strand.
TTACAAAATAGCAGATATTCTTGAAATAAAAGATGTTAAATTCAAGCCAAATGCCTATAGAAGGGCGGCACAGAATGTAGAATCTCTGCCGGAGGATATAGAGAAGTTGCATGAGCGGAACGAACTGGGAAAAATACCGGGCGTGGGAAAAAACATAGCGGAAAAGATAAAAGAGCTATTGGAAACGGGTTCACTTGCATATTATAAGAAATTAAGAGATGGGATACCTGTCAATGTGGAAGAATTATCATCCGTAGAAGGAATCGGTCCCAAGACAATAAAAACCCTTTACAGGGAGATTGGAATAAAAAATCTTGAAGAGCTTGAAAAGGCGGCAAGGGAAGGAAAAATAAGAAGCATAAAAGGAATGGGGGAAAAAACGGAAAGAAAAATACTCGATAACATAGAATTTGCAAGGGAGGGGGGCGGGAGGTGGCTGTTGGGTTTCGTCCTCTCCGAAGCAATCTCGATAAAAGCATTGCTTGAAAAAAAAGTTGATAAAATCAGTGTTGCAGGCTCGATAAGACGGATGAAGGAAACCATAGGTGATGTGGACATTCTTGTTGTCTCCTCACGGCCTGCTGAGGTAATGGATTTTTTTACCGGTATGAAAAACGTGGAGACCGTGCTTGTCAAAGGCGAGACCAAGTCGTCGGTGAGACTCGAAGACCGCATACAGGTTGATTTGAGGATTGTTGATGAGGACAGCTTTGGCTCCGCCCTCCAGTATTTTACCGGAAGCAAGGAACACAATATAGAAGTGAGAAAGATTGCAGTCAGGAAAGGGTATAAATTAAACGAATACGGGCTTTTTGATGGCAACGGGGAAAAGGCGGCAGGAGCGTCGGAGAAGGAGATATACGGGGCGCTTGGAATGGACTATATTCCTCCCGAGTTGAGGGAAAACAGGGGGGAGGTGGAGGCTGCAATGAATGGAAGACTTCCCGACCTTATCGATTACAGGGATGTGAAAGGGGACTTGCAGATGCATACAACATGGAGTGACGGGGCAAATTCAACTGAAGAAATGGTAGAAGAGGCAAGAGGGATGGGACATAATTTCATAGCCATAACAGACCATGTCGGAACACTTAAAATAGCAGGAGCGATGGATGAAAACAAGATAAGACGGCAGATGAGGGAGGTTGAAAAAATAAATGAAGAATATGACGGTATACACGTATTTTACGGGGCGGAAGTAAACATCATGAAGGATGGAAGCCTTGATATGGGCAGGGATGTATTGAAAGATGTTGATGTGGTTGTGGCTGGCATTCATTCCAGCTTCAGAATGCAGGAAAAAGAGATGACGGAAAGGGTGATAAATGCAATGGAAAATGATGCTGTCAATATAATAGCCCATCCTACGGGGCGAATAATCCAAAAAAGGGAGGGTATAGCGTTGAACTTCGACAGGGTGTTTGATGTTGCCAGGGAAAACAACGTGATGATGGAGATAAATGCCCAGCCCGCCCGCCTTGATTTGGACGACATTCATGCAAAAATGGCAATAGGGAGGGGCGTCAAGCTGTCGGTTGGTACGGATGCCCATGATGCAAATCATCTTCATTACATCAACCTCGGAGTTGCAGTTGCAAGGAGGGCATGGGCAGAAAAGAAAAACGTAATCAACACCTACAGCATAAAGAAACTGGAGAAGTTGTTTGAGAAATAGGTGTTGAAGGACAAGTGGCTATTGTCCCTCAGTTATCGGTACAATCATACCATTGGAGGGAGGGCGATACGATGAGCATAGTGTTATCGGAGGAACACTCGCAGAGAAAGCAGGGATAGACCTAAATCTTGAAAGAAATAGATAGATGGGTTTAATCACTTAATACCTCTGTCTTATGAAATTAGGCCGGGAATACTGCGTGGTCTGTAGCGAAGCGTAAGACC
>CAZSHJ010000067.1:0-8739 GCA_964606745.1 uncultured Thermoplasmatales archaeon
GGGTCTTACGCTTCGCTACAGACCACGCAGTATTCCCGGCCTAATTTCATAACAATCCAGCTTTTTTGAAATATGAAAGTGACATTAAGAGCCACCCCCGTAAAAACCTTCACGTTTCTTGGTGAGATACGTGATGCAAAACAGGGGTGACAATATAAAACTAAAATGAGAATAAAAATCTTTGTCACCCAATAGCTTAACACGGGATTTTTTCACCCGTGAACTTAACGGAACCCAATCCCCCCTTTCCATTTTTTCCCCAAAGTATAAATAGGTGTCAGACCTACTTCATCACCCCACATATGGTGGGAAAAGGTATAAATAATGTACGGAGAAAGAAGGGATGGTAGTGGGTTCAACAGACCGCCAAGAGAGATGCACAAAGCGATTTGTGCTGACTGCGGAAAAGAAACCGAAGTGCCGTTCAAACCAACGGAAGGAAGACCTGTTTACTGCAGGGAATGCTTTAACAAGCGTAGAAATAAATATTGAGAAGATACATCTCAATCAGATTAAGAGCTTAAAAGATTTAACCTCTGCCCCAGGGGCTGAGTGCCCCATTATTATTTTTAAAAATCTCAAAGTCAATTTTTAGGGTCATGAAATTTATGGCTTCATCATCTCCATTCTCCTCCAATCCTCCACCAGAACCCTTAATAAATAAAAATCCATTACAGGAATCAAGGGCTCGTAGCCCAGCCAGGACAGGGCGACAGCCTCCTAAACCTGATTTTACTTCTATAAAAGTGTCAAAAGAACAACTGGATGACTACCTTTCGATGGCTGATATAAGTGGGATATCAAAAAGATGGTTAAGGGATGTTTGGCACATGTTAGACAAATATCTTTCATACACAAAATGGAGGGTGGATAAAAAGACCTCTATCATGTATCTAAAGATGATAAAGGGCAAATACGGTCAATCTTATTACAGGAAGCATATCTTACAAATAAGGAAGTTTCTCAATTATCTTAATGTTGATTGGGCTAATGACATCAAGCCACCAGCAGAACCATATCATAGCCCCAAGATTGTAAGGAATAATGGAATTATGGAGACACTTGGATATTTCAACGATAACCCATATTACAAACAAATGAAGGCGATAATTCTTTTGGGTGCATCTTCTGGGTTAAGAGCAGAGGAATTATACCAGTTAGAGCAAGAGGACATGGACATTAAGAATAGGGTTTTGTATGTTAATCATAACCCAAAGAGTGGGCAAACAACAAAAACAGGCAAAAGCAGAGTTGCATTTTTCAATGATGAGGCAGGGATAGCATTAATTGAGTATATGCAATTCTTCAATAACGGATGTAATCTCAAGAAGTTATTTAGTCAGCCCCATGTCGAGAGAGCTTTCAGGAATGCCCCCATGAAGGTTAAGGATTTAAGGAAGTTCTTTAGCCAAGAGTGGGAGAGAAGGAATGGCTCTTATGCAGTTAAAGAATTATTAATGGGACATAGTCTAAAGAAGAGTGTAGATTTACAGCATTACACCTATCTTGATGAGAATGACTTGAAGAAGATTTACAATAAAGTAATTCCTGATTATATGATAGCCAAAACATAAAGCGTTACGAAATGCAATAGGGTTGGCATGATTATACCTTTTTGCCCGTTTTTGGTGTTTTTCTTATCTGTTGGAATGGGCTATTTCGTAACAGCAGTGGGTATCAATTCAATACTGATTCGGTTTCCATTCATGGAGTGTTTGGGATGCAAATCCAGAAGTGATTAACCCAATATAAAGTATGTATTACACTAGTATAACACCTAGTATAAAGTATGTATTACACTAGTATAACACCTAGTATAATGGTTATATTTATATACTCTATCTAGGTACTATTATTGATGGAACCAGAAACAGAATTAAATATACTTAGAGCCCTAAATTCCCAAAATAGATGGTGGACAACCGGAAATGTTCCCGAAAATCTATTAAAGCCATTCAAGAGAAGAGATTTTTTTGTAATCAAAGAAAAGATAGAGAGTAACGAGGAAAATATACTTTCCCTGATGGGTCCTCGACAAGTAGGTAAAACAGTTATCATGCACCAAGTTATTGATGCATTCATTAAAGAGGGTACAAATCCAAAAAATATACTTTATGCATCATTCGATTACCCTTACCTGTCAACAATATCTGAAACTCCAATAAATGATGTCCTTGAATTATATGCCACCAGGATTCTTAGAAAAACATTTGATGTTTTGGATGAGAGGGTGTTCATATTTTTTGACGAAATTTGTAAAATACAAGAATGGAGCAATATTCTGAAAGGGTGGTATGACTTACGATATCCAATAAAATTTATGATAACAGATTCTTCAATATCTCAAGTATTAATGGGCTCATCAGAGTCATTAGTTGGAAGGATATCGCCCCAGATTATGTTATCAATAAAGTTTTCAGACTTTGTAAATTATCACGGAAATGTTCCCCTTATACAGGAAAGAATACGAACATTTTCATGGGATAGTCGTCGATTTTTAAAATCTGCTGTTAGGGATAACAACTTAAATGAACTTTATGAATATCTAAAGAACTCTTTTGCCGACTTTTCGTCCGTAGAACGTGAATTACTTATTCATCTCAATAGCTATGTATTAAAAAATGGGTATCCTGAAATGTTGGATTTGGATAATCTTCAATCATGCGCCGAGAAATTACGGAACTATCTCCATTTGACACTATACAAAGACATCTATCGGATTTTCGAAGTAAGAAATCCAAAAGTATTGGAAGAACTATGTATTCTTCTTTCCCAAGCGAGCGGTCAGTTATCAGAGTATACAAGTTTATCCAACACTCTAGATGTAAAGAGAGAAACATTAATAAAATATTTAGGTTATTTGAAAAGTGCGCTACTAATTTCAACTTCAGAGATGTATACAACAAACCGTGCAAAGAGAATAAGAAAAGCTAAGAAAATATATTTTTTAAATATTGGATTAAGGAATGCTTTGTTGGATTTGCTTGACGAAAGACTGCTAAGCGATGAAGCAGAAATGGGGAAAGTGATTGAGACTGTGGCATATGACCACTGTATGAGACTTAAGTTTTGTCTTGAGCCAGGACCCCACACTACCTTGTTTTATTGGCGAGATAGTCAGGGGCACGAGGTTGACATAATAATGGAGCTACTAGGCAAACCAATCCCAATTGAAATCAAATATAGGAACAAAATAGATAAAAAAGATTTAAAAGGAATTGAAAATTTCCTAAATCAATATCCTGGCACCTTCGGAATAGTGATAACAAAAGATCTACTTCAATTAAAAGAAAATATTCTATATGTTCCCCTATGGCTATTTTTATTACTATGCTGACAAGAAAAATCGAGGGTCTTTCTCTTATCTGTGAGATACTGTGAAAGTTCGTGAGCTTTCTCGACTATTACGGTTCTCCATTCAAAATATCTGCCTTTGTACCTTATTCTCTTTGTGAACTGAGCGTTTAGTTCATCCATCAGTTTGCTTGTTCCATTTGGTCTAAGCCTGATATTATAGTTCTCCGTGAGCATGAAGTCTTTTTTATTGAATACTTTGTTTTCCAAGCCATTTATGACTGCAATGTCTACAAGCCATCTAAAGGGTTCTTGCAAATCATATACAAGGGGTGTTTTTGACGGGTTCATCTCATGGAGAAAACCCACATATACATCCATACCATTTCTGTATATTGCATTCCTGCAGATACCCTCTAGAATTGCATATCCGTAGTTGAAAAGAGCATTGACGGGGTCTACAGCCCCCATAGGTCTCATGGTTTTACCATAAATGCGACCTGTGAACCCAAACTTTTCATCAAACACTGTGGATATGACATTCCAGCACCTTCGGGAAAACATTCCCTCGATTCCTAATATTTGCTTGATACTGGATGCCTTTTGCAGTTCATTGCATTCCTGCTCAATATCATGGAAATATTGCCTTGTCATCTGATTTATGTTAGGGTATCTTTCCCCTAGCCATTCCAGTACATTCATATGTTTCCTGATTTTTCCATCAACGAATTTCTTTGCCAGAGTGATTCTTTGCTGTGGGTTTTCATAGGCTCTGTATTGTGCCATACGTGTGATGCTCTGTTTTGACCTCAAGGGTTCGATAGTAGTAAGAAGCTTTCCACTCCAGTCCAGAAAAACAACCTGCACATTTTATTTTGTTAGCCATCGGATAGCATCAAGCGTTATATTTCCGCTATGTCCGTAAACAACTATGCTGTCATAATCAATGAACTTGGATTTGAATATGTGTTCTTCTGGCTCTCTTCCGTTGTCATTTCCATTCCTGATATGAAGTTTCCCACTATCCACATTCATCTTTATTCCATAACCAGAAAGCAGTAGGGATTTCATTTTAGACCTCTACATTTATTGTTATTTTGAGGAGATGAAGGAGGGGCAGAGTTTTTATTATTGGCTGTTTTTCCCTCTATAAGGGCGATGTATTCACGAAGTCTTATTTCCAATAAAGCACTCACATTAATCTCCATCTCGTGAGCTTTTTTCAATAAATCTTTATCAATTGTAACAGAGGTTCTGGTCTTTGTCATATATACTGAATGTATACTTGTTATATATATTTTGTTTTAAGATAGCAGAGTGTTGTCCCTCACCATTTTTGGTGAAAACCATCCTGTGTATATCAGTTGGTACATGGGATACTTTGGAGGGAGTTGAATACTGGAGACCCCTCGATACTATTTTTTGGGAATACAAAAACCACAAGGAGTTAAAATTCGAGGGAAATATCGGGGAGTTAAAAAGAAGGCATCTACAAGTAGACTCAATTATCCACATTGGAAAGGAAACCAACAATCTTGAAGAGACAGAGGTAGTCGGGGTACAAAAAGACGATTACCAAATTTATCAAAATGAAAAAGTTAGAGATGAAAAATTGAAAGAAAGAATCATGGCTTTAACACTCAAAACAGCAGAGAAATATGGAATATCAAAAAGACAGTTATACAGATGGAAAAAGAAAATCAGAGAAGGACAAGACTTAAAACTATACAGAAAAATGAGGGAAAGAATGGAAAAATTATTTCAAGTTTTAGGAGACTAATCACTTTTTAGCAACTCGTAGTTCATTATCAATAAAAATTCAGTAAATTTTAATATTTCTTCTGCTTCTTCTTTACTTATTAAAACTATCTCATGATTAGCCATATTGCCTTTACTTCTTATTTCATCAACCCATGTTTTTCCCTCTCTGGGGATATAACCTTCTTCATCTAGATAATCAACGTAAAACCGAAAGTTTTTTCCTTCATCAGCTCCTTTATCAACTGCTATATGCATCAATATTTTCCTAGAGGCAAGAACTGATGAAGTAAAAGCATTTACTGAATAACATTTTCGAGCCTCCTGATATAAGGATTTAAGTTTATCAGGTAGTTTTTCAACATCTCTACCAAAAAGTGCTCCAGGGGTTGCAACTCCGTCACTATCAATAAAAGTAACTTTTTCACAGTTAGGGCAAACACAAGCATACATATCAAAGGGCGGATCCGAGCAGTAAATTCCCGAAACAGATGCCACCCCTTTGCCACAATATCCGCATACATATCTTTGAATATCAATCTCTCCTGCATTCCAAGACATCAGCAATCAAATCTCAAAGGGCTTTTTAAATATATTGTAAACTTTGGTGCTAAAATTTAGGGAGATGACAATTAGGGGGTGACATTTCAACTTGTCTATATATAACCCCGCCCCCTATATGCGGGCTATACAATTTGAACCAGAATACCGGAACTAAATAATCTTCACCTATGCCAAATATTTTTTAAATAAAAAAATAGAGAGAAAGAGAGAGGATTCCCTAGTCCTCATTTAGATATTTTTTAAAGAGGGCGATGTCTATCTTATCGGTTTTATGCTTTATCTCATGTTTATCGGGCTCTCCAAGAAGTTTAAGCCCACTTTCTATCAATGCCTTAAGCTCATGGGCTGTTTTTATGTTGATATTGGTGTCCTTAATTGCATTGTTTATGATGTTAAAGCATTTCTTTTTCCATAAAACTATTTCATCTTTCATATTTTCCTCTAGAATATTCATTATTTCCTTATCCCTCTCTTTGCATCTTTTATCCCAATCAAATTCCTTAGAAATTTTTGATATCCACCTGTCGGATACTCCGAATTTTTTAGATACATTTCCGAATGTCCTCTTCCGTGGTGGATTGAGATAAGGGAGCTGGAAATAATATTCATAATATCGCCTATATCGTGGTTTTTCTTGCATAGTTACCTCTTAATTTATCACTTTCAATTTTCCTACTGTTGGCTCAAAGACATAGCCCCCCCACATAAGTTTATCAAGAAATTCCCGTGCATCGGTCTCATTTGGGAAATTAACTTTTATGGTCTTTATCACAATGTTATAGTCAGCACCCCTTCCTTCATCGAGCTGGTCTATTGTCTTGATGGTGTAGCTGATTTTATACTGCATATTGTCCACCTTTTCTAACTTGTCCACCTGTTTCTTATCTGTTGGGTGGACAAGGTGGACAGGTGGGACAGGTGCTGGGGGGATAGAGAGCTGTTTTGCTGTTTTTGCCTTATTTTCCTCTTTTTTTAGACCTTCTTTATATATATTATTAAAAAATACTAGCTCCCCCCCTATAAGCCGTCCACCATTGTCCACTTGTCCACCTCTATCTGGTAAATCGCCCCCAAAATCATTGTCCACTTGTCCACCTTCATCAATTTTAACGACATATCTGCGATTCAACGTCCCCATCAATTCATCGTCCCATTCAATGCATCTTTTTGTCTTTCCCTCTACTTTTTTCTTTTTAGACCGTATTCCAAGACTCTTAAGATGTTTCCCCACGCTCTGGGGTGTTACCCTTTCCAGCCCATAATCACCCATCATTTTATCCGCTATGTCCTTTGATGTTATCCTCTCCAGCCCATCTTCTTTCAACGATGTCAGGGCATTTACGATTACGCCATCGAATGAATCGGAGCGTTCCTCTATCAAATCCTCCTGGTAGTTTAACAGAAAATTCTTAAAATCCTGCATCATATCTGGCATATTCACAAATAGCGATGCAAGGCATCGTGTAGCTTGTCTTATTCTTGGTTCTATCCCGTTAAGGTCTATTGACAGGGCTTTATTTGGGTCTATTTTCCCCCAGTTCTTCAATCGGAATAAAAGAAGCTTATTCCTCAGGGATTCCTGTTCCTCATGAAATTCCGGTGGGAGAATGTCGGGTATGTCCTTCCTGCCCGTCTCTCTCATCATTTCAGTAAGGCATCTACTCTCAAGTGCCCTATCCTTAAACGTCCTTCTTGTCGCAATAATCTTTGGGCAGTATGCATCGAAATATTGGAGTGTATCGGCATCGTTTTGCTTGCATCTTACCACAGGGCGATTTTTCTGAAATCCACAGTTAAGGATTTTTGTTACCTCTCCGTATTCACTGCTATCCGAGAAATCAGCTTCATCTAAAATTATCGTTCCTTTCCATCTGGGAATCATTCTATATATTGGGGCTGGTGTAACCGCCCCGCTAACAAAACAGGGCTTGTACGATAGCCCACCGATAACATCCAGAAATCTTGTTTTTCCAGTTCCCGTGTCGCCCAAAGCCCTTAGATATGGGACGGTGTCGAATTTATCGTATAGCCAGTAATACATGACAGCCCATGAGACCATTTTCTCATATTTGGGGCTTATATCCAGCCATTTGTGGATATGTGCTTGTATGTCCTGAGATAATTGTTTTTCATCCCCGTATTTCTCTACATTCGTGGGGAGCTTTATCATTCCGAGGGTTATGGGGTCATTATTATCCTTTGGCATGTAAGGCTTATATGTGATATTGTTTCCATTCACATCATAGATTAAATCCGTCCCTCCGTTATCATTCAGGGCTATAAACATAGCCCTTTCCTTTCCCTCTATCTCAGGGTCATATACTTCCTCGTATAGAGTTCCCCCGATGTCAATAACTGTAGATGTTTCAACAATAACTTCCCTTTCCTCTGTCTCTCTTTCCTCATATTCATCACAGGCAAGGTCATTGTATTGGGTTTTCTGGTTGTTTTTGCATTTGTAAAAGTGCTTGCAATGCCCGCATATTTTTTTATCATTTTTAGATGGCATATTGTACCTCCCTTACTTCTTTTGCTGGTTTTACTAACTTACTGCCCTCAATGTAGGGCGTTCTCTTAGATGGGACATAAAAAAATCTCTCTTCTTCTATCCGTGGAGATAGATAGATGGGGCTTCTCACCCATTTATCCCATTTCTCAATTTCTTCCTGCTTTTTTTTATCCTTCATTCGATTCCTCTTCTCCTATACATACTCATTCTAGGATGCTCTATTTTTCCTTCCTTAGTGAGACGGGAAAGATATGCCCGTGCTACATTCTCCTTAATATTTGCCCGTTGTGCTATCGTTTTAATATGTAGCCCATCTCTACTTCTACTTCTTCCTAAAACTTTCAAAATATTTTCATATTTTTTCCTTTTCATATTTATCCCTTCCAACTTTTTGTGAGGATTCCGCCTCACATCGTTATTTCTTTCTGGATTGATTTTTTTTTTAGTCTTTTGACCATCATGATTGCACATTTAATTTTTTGAAGAATTTTTACTCCCATTATATTGAGATATCCATGTACTGCTGTTGTGCAATTTTATCCCCTAAATGCGATATCACATGTGATATACTCCCCGCCATGAATGGCGGGGCTTCTCACGAAGAGGAGGGCTGG
>CAZSHJ010000068.1:0-8017 GCA_964606745.1 uncultured Thermoplasmatales archaeon
GCTTGCCGAGGAACGAAGGCGGAATGGGGTTATAGGGGCGCAGCCCCTATTTCACTTTTTAATTACAGATTACTTGAAAGAATTGACAGGGGTATAGAGTGAGGAACGTTAGATATTTATACCAAAAGTATATTTCACAGTAGGGAACAATAATGGAAAGTAAAAAAATGCCTTTTATCGCTTTTGAGGGATTGGATGGATCTGGACTTTCAACCCAAGCTTTTGAACTTAGTAAATGGTTTAAGAACAAAGGATATGAAGTTTATTTAACAAAAGAACCTACAGATGGTTTGATTGGTTCCTTAATAAGGGGTGTATTAAGAAAAGAAGTAAAGGTTGATGTGAAAACTCTTGCATTGCTTTTTGCAGCCGATAGGATGTTGCATGTTAATAATACTATCCGCCCCCTATTAAATGATGGAGTAATTGTAATATCTGATAGGTATCGGTTATCTTCATATGCGTTTCAATCACTAGAAATTGACGATATCGATTGGTTGAAATATGTCAATAAAAAGAGTATTGCACCTGATTTGACATTTATAATCGATACCCCCCCACTAATTTGTGTAAGGAGAATCCTAAAGCAGAGATTTCATATAGAATTATATGAGGAGGTTGATAAACTCGAAAAGATTAGGGCAACTTATCATGAACTGGCAAAGAAAGAGCGAAATACATTTATGGTAGATGGGAATAAACCAATAAAAAGCATAAATGCTGAAATTCTTAAGAAAGTTAGGTCCTCTAAGATATTAAAAGGGTCATTTGCGAAATCAGTCCAACTTTCCAGTTATATTGAAAAGAGTGAATAAGTGATAGTATGGAAATACTTTTAGATGGGGAATTGAAAAAACAGGTGGGTAAGATTGTAGTAAACGGTGATGAACGGTGTATTCAACCATCATCATATGACTTAAGGGCAGGTGATGAGGTATTTTTGCCTGAGCGAGGGGAGAAAAAAGAATTTAAGAAGGGGGGTATTATACATCTGCAGCCATTCGAGAGTGCTTTGATACGCACCATTGAGGAAATAAAGTTGCCAAAAAATATGATGGGCCTAATGCAACCGAGCTCAAAACTTTCAACTCGTGGCTTACTTTATACTGGGGGTTCTATTGACCCTGGATATGAAGGATTTTTATGGGTGAGTATAAGAAATATGGCTCCGAGATATGAAGAAATAGAATATGGTCAGGCGGTTACCTCAGTTCATTTTATTAGATTCAAAGAAGGCAAAAATGTAGTAAAAGGATACGCTGAAGAACATGGCAAAGTAGATGATTTATCACGTGACAGAAGACCGCAAAAACCAGAAAGAACATTGTATGATTGGATTAAAATGAGTAGTAAATTAGATGAGGTAGGCGTGGAGGTATCCACCATTAAGAATGCAATTGACCATATAGATAATGTATTGTATGGAATATTATATGCTACTGTTGCAGGAATTATGGCAGGATTAGTAATTGCGTTATCGCATTTCTTCTTTGGATGGTAATGTTTGGTAGAAACCAATATATTGGAGGGACCAGATTTTGAGTCCGGCCTTCCATACAATGATTGAAAGTAATTTTACCATTTACCATTATAAAGAGTCGTGCTTGTAAATATGTTAGCAGATAGAGTATAATATCACATAATGAATTGCCACTTGCTGCGTCATATATCCTAATTCTCCTTTTAATAGCTTCGTCTTCTATTTATATCGTACCTTGTCCAGAAAAGATATTTTTTCGAAGGGAGAAAGCTCCCTGTTCTCTATCCGCTTTATTGCAATTGAAGGGTCCAAAGTAAACAGGAATGTCACATCTGGCTCCAAATAAAAAAGGGAATGAATTTCCTTCAGCCATTCCATGGACGTATCAATACCGGAGAGATTCACTGCTTGGTATGCTATGGTGGAGTCGGCATATCTGTCGCATATCACTATCTTTTCGTCATAAATCCACTTTTTAATATCCTTTGCATGTTCGTTTCTGTCAGCTGCAAACAGAAGTGCAACTGTTGCAGCATCTTTGCTTTCGTTTACTGCCCTCTCAACGGCCTTCCCCAGCCACTTGTCTGTTGGCTCTTTCGTCCATACGACATCCCGTTTTTTTCTAATATCCTCGTAGACCATTCTGGAAATTGTGGTCTTGCCCGAACCATCTATCCCCTCGAAGGTGAAAAATTTTCCTCTCATTGTATGGTAAATATATCGGATATAATTAAATTTGCTCTTAACGACGATGTTACTTGGCCGAACAAATAACGAGCGTATCGCAATACAGGTAACGGTTATTTTTCATTCCTGTGGTTCTCCTTCAATTATCTGGATGGGTAAATCCTCTGAAATTCCATGTTTTTTAATTCAGGTACTCGTATGCCAATGATATAATTGTTACCTTAACGTTATTGCCCCTTTTTTGAACGATTCCCTAATTAATATATATACAGAGTTCATACTTATTCTGAATGAGGTACTTGAAACTTGCTACCCCTAATGTTAGTGCATTCTTAGATAGACTTTCAAATTATGGTGACCTTTATGCTCCAACAAAAATATCGGAGAAATTCTATGATTTCCGTAGGATAGAGGATGTTGACAAAGTCGAGTTCAATTACAACAGAACAGTGACGCCCGAAAAAAAATATTTTATCCCTCCGAAGCAGGATATGTTCGAATTTGATATGGAAGAGGGAGATTATATAGAAAAAATGGGGGAAATAAAGCCGTTTGTATTATTCGGTTTGCATGCCTGCAGCATTGTTGCCCTTCGAATCCTGGATGGAATATATCTGGATAAATATCCTGATAAATATTATGGAATGAGGCGGGAGGCAGGAATAATAATCGGTATTAGCTGCCTTCCCGACGAGTACTGTTTCTGCAATCTGCGCCGCACGGATTTTGTTGATGTGGGCTTCGACCTTTTTCTTCACGAATTGCCGGACGGTTACCTCATAAGGGTGGGGAGCGAGCGGGGTCATAAAGTAGTTGACGAAAATTTGGATTTGTTTGTCGATGTGAACGACGAGGATATTGAAAATTTCAAGAAATTTGAGAAGAAAAGACATGAGATGTTCAAGTATAAGGGAAGTTTCGACAATCTCCGCTATATGCTCGAACTCACGGAAAACAGTTCACTCTGGGTGGAAGAAAGCGAGAAGTGCCTTGGATGCGGTAACTGCACTATGACGTGCCCGACATGCAGGTGTTACGATGTCAAGGACATACCCGATATCGACGGAAAGCATGGAAAGAGGATACGTTTCTGGGATTCATGCCAGTTCAGGAGTCACGGACTGGTGGCAGGGGGGCACAACTTCAGGGAAACAAAAAAAGATAGATTTATCAATAGATATGTATGCAAGAATGCATATTATTATCCCCTCGGGACGTCATACTGTGTCGGCTGCGGGAACTGTACGTATTTCTGCCCCGCGGATATAGATTTTTTGGACATTCTGATGAAAATAAGGGATAGTTCGGAGGAAGGAAAGCATGGGCAGTGATGATAATGTTTATAACCTTTACAAATGCCGCCTGCTTCGCGTTTACGACCTTACCGAAGAGGAAAAATTATTTCTGCTCAGATTCGAGGATTCAGAAATAGCAGAATCATGGACTTTCATTCCGGGGCAGTTCGTCCAGGTCGCACTGCCGGGTATAGGCGAGGTGCCCATATCTATCTGTTCCTCTCCAGTGCATCGCGGCTTTTTCGAGATGTGCATAAAGAAGGTAGGAAAGGTTACAGAGATGATTCACAAGCTCAAGCCCGGTGATTTCGTGGGCGTAAGGGGCCCATATGGCAACGGTTTTCCGGTGCAAGATTTCGAGAACTCGGATATACTGCTAATCGCAGCGGGACTGGGAATGGCCCCTCTTCGTTCAGTGTTCATGCATGCCGTTGACAATCGCTGGAAATTTGGCAACATAACTGCTATCAACAGTGCCCGTTACGGGAACAATCTGCTGTTTAGAAAAGAACTGGATGCCATGCAAGACATTGCCGGGGCGGAGAACATACGCATCATCCAGACCGTAACACGTGACCCGGAATGGCCGGGCAGGATAGGTAGGGCGCAAGAGCACATAAAGGATGCCAATACAGACCCCGGTAACTCGTATGTTGTTGTCTGTGGCCCACCGGCATGTTACCAGAGTATATTCGATAAATTAATCGAGACGGGTTACGACCCGAAAAAGATATACGTTACGTTAGAAAGGAGAATGAAATGTGGTGTGGGGAAATGTGGGCATTGCATTGCAGGTTCCTCGACATTTCTCAAGTACATATGTATTGACGGTCCTGTCTTCGGGTACTACGATATAATTTCTACTCCTAATTTGATATAATGGTGATGATAAAATGAAAATAGGCATACACGGTTTGACCTCGTGCTACGGATGCCAGTTGAGTATGGCAATTGTAAAGAGGATACTGGATATTACAGACAAATTTGACATAAAATATTTTTACATGCTTTCCAGTGCCAGCAAAATAGAACATGTGGATGTCGCTTTCGTTGAGGGTAGTGTCAGCACGGACAATGACGAAGAAGAGTTAAGAAAAATAAGGGAAAATGCCGACATTCTCGTAGCCATCGGTTCATGTGCAATACACGGCGGAGTCCAGGGCATGCTTTCTAACGATAAGATAAGCTACGATGATGCTTTCAGGGCGGTCTACGGCGACAGAAAAATAGAGTACAACGGAAGGATAGCCCGGCCTCTTGACAAATTCGTGAAGGTTGATTATCATCTCCCCGGGTGCCCGCCTGAAGAGGATGAAATTATGTATTACCTTGCAACTTTTGCTATCGGAAGCTGGCCGGAAGAAAGGGATTATCCCGTCTGTGCCGAGTGCATTAGAGCGGGCAATCCATGTATTCTGATAGAAAAGGGTGAGCCATGTCTTGGTCCGGTTACCGTTGCCGGATGTGATGCACGCTGTATAAAATACGGTATTCCATGTATCGGATGCAGAGGTCCCGTACCTAAAGGGGCAGCATGGTTCGATTCTCTTGCCAGAGTCTTCAGGGAGAAAGGGATAGACAAGGAACAGGTGAAAGAAAGGATGGCAATATTTGCATCTCAGTATGAAAAGCTGGATGAAATGATTGATAAAGTTTACGAGGGTTAAATGAAAATAACAAGAGAAATCCAGATTGACCATCTTGCCCGTATCGAGGGTAAGGCGGGCATAGAGGTTGAGATTGGAGAGGAAGGAGCGAATGCAAAGTTGAATGTTACCGAGGGACCAAGATTTTTTGAAATCATAACTAAGGGCAAGAATTATGACGAGGCCGCTGCGATATTCCCGAGAATATGTTCTTTCTGTTGCACTCCGCACAAACTCACGCCGATAGAGGCGATTGAATATGCTCTGGATGTAAAACCGTCGGAGCAGACAAAAAAGTTGAGAGAGCTGCTTTACATAGGAAGTATAATAGAGAGCCATGCCCTCCACCTGTATCTGCTTGTGGTTCCAGATTATCTCGGTTATCCAGATGCCTTTGCAGTAGCGCGAAAAGAGAAAGATTTGGTCAAGGACGGGGTATTCCTGAAGGACGTTGGTGCTGAAATACAGACGGTTCTTGGGAGCAGGTCGATACACCCTGAAAATGCCATAGTGGGTGGCTTCGGGAAGTTGCCGTCAAAAGAAAAAATGGAGAGGATAGCAAGGATGGCCAGGGAGGGGCTGCAGAAGGCAATGAGTATTGTCAAATTTTTCGCGGAATATGAATACCCATCCTACGTTAACAGCGAGAGAAGGCATCTGTCCATAAAGCCATATGGCGGCTACGGCGTGTATGGGAATGAGATAGTTTCGTCTGACGGTAATTCCTTCGGAATCGAGGAATACAGAAAAAACCTATATGAGGATGTCGCTTCCTATTCATTTGCAAAGAGGGGAAAATTCCTGGGCGAGCCGTACATGGTTGGTGCCATATCTCGTGTTTTCAACAACTCCCGCCTCATTACAGGGAAGGCAAGAGAACTCATGGACAATTACAGGAAATTTATAGCTCCCCAGAACTGTTTTGCAAACAACTTTGCCCAGGCACTGGAATTGGTTTATTTTCTTGAGAGGGTAAAGGAAATCATATCGGAACTTAAAGATATGAAGGATGAGGGGTTGGCAGAACCTGGAAGAATGTCCGGTGAAGGTTATGCAGTGACGGAGGCACCAAGAGGGTTATTAATCTACTATCTGAACATAGAAAATGGCATTATCAAGAACGCAGATGTCATTACGCCCACGGGGATGTTCCTGCCCATGATGGAAGTCGATGTTGCTGCCATGGCAGAGGGACTATGGGAAGATGGCCACAGGGATAAAGATTTTATAGGGGGAAAGGTCGAAATGGTCGCCCGTTCATATGATCCGTGCATATCATGCAGTGTCCACGTAACGAGACTTTAGTCATAACCCTTGGCAGCCCTCTTGCTGGAGAAGATGCCGTCGGCTGTAAAATCTTTGAGAAGGTAAGAGATAAAGTAAATGCAAGAGTCGAATATTTGGGGACGGATATATTCCGCTTCAGCAACGTTTATCGCGATGAAAAAAAAGTTATTTTTATTGATGCAGTTTATTCGAAAGAGATGGAAACAGGTAAACTTGTGTATTTCCGGGGAAAGGATGTATTCAAATTCCTGAATGATGTTGCAGTGGATGCCCATATGCTAGGCGTTGGAGAGGGTTTGAAAATTTTAAGAGAGGTAATGCCCAATTTTCCTACTGATATACATTTCATAGGCATCTCGTGCAAGAGATTCGGACTTGGAGGGATGGGAGAAGAAGTAAAAAAAGGGATGGAAAGAGCCATCCATAAGCTTATGGAAGTCGTGTGAAAGATAGTATAAGAGAAAATTATACATCTGTCTTTTTTTTATGAAATTAGGCCGGGAATACTGCGTGGTCTGTAGCGAAGCGTAAGACCCGCAGATGAGAGGCCGTTTCTTAACCCATCAACTATTGTATTTCTGTCGTGCGCGGCAGACCATAAGGTCTGCCCCTCAACGGCACGACAGGAGTCTAAAAGAATGAACGATATAAATAGCGGTAGCTATAAAAAGAATGTGGGTGACACCCGGAATAACTGGGTGACCATGATGTTTGTGACAAAATACCGGTTCAGCTGTTTCAGGAAGCAATCACATATTAATACGTGCAAGGATGCTTTCCAAGAACTGGAACGGTTTGGTTTCGAGTTCGGGGATTTTGGTTTTGCTGGGAATCATGTCCACTTTCAAGTGAATATCCCAAAAAGATATTCAGTTCAAAATGCGGAAATAATGCTGAAATCCTGTAGTGCTAAAAGAATGTTTGAATACCATCCAGGATTCCAGAAACGATATCCACACGGAAGTTTCTGGAGCGGATATGAGCATCATGAGTCAACAGGAAAAATAAACTTGAAGGAATCGAGTACCTATCTGGGGGGACAACAACATCATCATGGAGTTACTGTTACGGACGATACTCAGCGGCGGCTGCTTGGGTTCACCGCCGAGTGAGATGCGGCATGCCCGAAGGGCTTGCCGAGGAACGAAGGCGGAATGGGGTTATAGGGGCTTTGCCCCTATTTCACTCTCTATTTTTGCATAGATCTCATCAAATTCTTCTACGGTAAGCCCAGTGAATGCCCTAAACATTTTTGGTTTTTTAGATAGCCTGGTGTAGTTTAACATCTTATCCCCTCATATTTAATGGACTTATTTCGAAGGGATATTTATTTTTATATGATTTTTTTCAAAATTTTACTTCAGAAAGTGAATCGCTGCTCAAAATCGTTATTACGCAAGAGGTCTATTGATAATATGGATTTCATTGCACTGATAACATTCTCCTGAATACTTGATACAACTGCCATTTTGCCAGTAGGCACCTCAGAAGTCTGGTGTTGGTTTATGAAACCATCACTCTTTTCTAAGGAGTGGGCTTTTTTTACCAACACTATTTTACCAGAGTGTCTTAATCTCATCTCAGCGAGAAATCCCCAACCTTTAGGTAGGGGATGAATCGCG
>CAZSHJ010000069.1:0-7904 GCA_964606745.1 uncultured Thermoplasmatales archaeon
CCCTCAATTTTCGTTCCGAACGGAAACACAAGTGTTTCCGATTTGTATGGCATGACAGGACTACCCGGCATGGCTAATCTCCCTCCTGCCCCCGCTACTTCAATGCTGGAAAAATCACCGTTTTCCGAAATAGCAGGGCTGGAAAAAGTAAACTTCATTGCCGATACGTCATTCCCTTTGTTTCCCATATCGCCAACATGCAATGAATCGTTTATTCCGGCAATTGAAAAACTCCCCATAAAAAGAATGCCGACTACGAAAACTGTAATTCCGATTCTCATTTTAATCGACCGCACTAATGAATCATTCCTTAAAATCGTTGCGGTCGTTTTTCAATGCTATGTAGATGCACCGGGCAAGCCCGCCATATAATACGGCACACCCGAATACCAACATTGCTATAGCACTTCCCGTCATGATTTCACCTTCGTTATTATTATCGAGATAACAAGAGTTATTACCACCACAACACCACCGACAGCAAGGGCACCTGACGGCAATCCTTCATACCCATTATTCAGCATCTCTACCAGAGAAGCAACGGCAATGAAAATCAGTATGACCGGCGAAACGAATTTTATCATATAGTCCCACCATCTACCCAGTTTTATATCCGATATCCGGTTCACATGTGCCCTGATATTCTCTGCCCCCATGATGTACCCGAATACGATACATTCCATGAGTCCCACAAAAACAAGTCCGAAGTTTGAGATGAAATGGTCTGCCACATCTATCCAGTAACTCCCTCCGCCCGTTGCCAGAGGAATAGCCATTAAGAATCCGAGCAGGCAGATAATAAACGTGGCTTTCTTCTTTGAAATCCTCCATTTCTCCCATATACCCCCTGCCACCGATTCAACCATCGAGAATGCCGAATCGATTCCGAAAGTAAGCAAAGCTATAAAGAAAATCGCACCGAACAGAGAGGCAGCCACCGGAAGATGCGATATTGCAGTGGGATATGTTATGAAAGCAAGTCCTATCCCGCTCCCTGCTATGCTATCTATGCCTGCCCCTGTGGAATACGAAAGGTAACCCAGCACGGAGAATACAGCAAATCCCGCAAGGAATGCGGTGCCGCCGTCGGCAAGAGCCACAATTAGAGCGTTGTTCGTGACATCATCTTTCTTTTTCAGGTAGCTGGCGTACACAATCATGATGCCCTGTGCCAGAGACAGCGAGAAAAAAATCTGTGCATATGCGGCAAGCCATACCGACGGGGAAGCAAGTTTTGAAAAATGAGGGGTGAGATAAAAAGTGATACCGTCCAAAGCTCCCGGCAGCGTTACCCCGCGGATGGCGATTATGACAAGCAGAATGGTCGGCAGCGGCACAGTTATTGCAACAATCTTACCTATGGATTTAACACCCTTGTAGAGAATGAGATATATGGATGTCCATACGAAAAGAAGGGCAAATAAGATTTGCGGCTGGATGCCTCCGAGCACGAACGGGGAAGAAGTCTTTCCCAAAAATTGGCTGAAAAACACGGAAGCGTTTTCTCCCCATACAAGCCCGAGCGAATGGAAGAGATAACACAAACACCATGCCATTATAACGGAATAATAAACAGAGATTACAAATGCAGAAATCAATGCCCACCACCCTGCCCACTCCCACTTTTTGTTCACATTTTTGAATGAGTTTGGGGCTGCCGTTCCGAACCACTGCCCTATACCGAATTCAACCACGAGCAGGGGAATGCCCACCGTGAATAAGGCAACAAAGTAAGGTATCAGAAAAGCTCCTCCCCCGTTCTGGTAACATACATAAGGAAAACGCCATATGTTCCCCAGCCCCACGGCGGAACCTATAGCAGCCATTACAAATGCAAATCGAGAATTCCAGTGCTCCCTTCCGACTATGCAACCACCATATATGAAATGGCAAACCTTACATAAAAACTTCGTTCACACCTTTTTTCTGGCAATATCCCTAAAGCTATCCCACTTTTCATCCCAGTTTCTGTACGGCAAATTCCTCAATTCTCTCAGGACAATAACGAATGTCTCCTCTTTTACCTCTGCAAGTCTCACCCGTATCGCTTCCCTTGCAAACTCTGCCGTGCTACTGTATCCAAGCCGAGGATTTTCCTTTATAAACTTGGAAAGCTTCCTGTGAAACACATACGGCAGGGATATGGTGGTATATTTCTCCATCTTCCAACAATAAATACAATTTTGAAATGATATTTATATTTATTGATTGGGTTTGAGGTGGTGGTGCAAATAATAGTGTTATGTAACATCTGAGGGCAATATAAGTTGTCTGTAACATTCGGGTGATGAAAAGATGGTTTATATATTGTGATTAGCTTCGATGGATGGTGAATAAATGCCAACAATAACCCATTTTATGATACCGGCAGATGAGATGGAGCGAGCGAAAAAGTTCTATACTGAATTATTTGGTTGGAAGATTGAAAAACATCCAGGACCAATGGAATACTATGGAATTACTACCGCTAATGAAAAGGGAGAAGAATGTCTTGGTGGTGGGATGGCAAGGAGAGAAAACCCACAAGAGACAATTGTCAACTATGTCGATGTCCCATCAATTGATGAATTTATTGCTAAAGTTGAAAAACTCGGTGGTAAAATAGTGCTTCCTAAAACAGTTGTACCTGAAATAGGATATACTGCTGTTTGCCTTGATACTGAAAATAATACCTTTGGTCTTTGGGAGACAAACCCAAACGCAAAATAAAAGATTAGAAGGATTGGGTGATGATTTAAATTAATTGCTATATAAGCCATTTCTGTTCACTCTACTTCAGGTGATGCATCTGGATCGAATGGATTAATTCTCATTGACAGCGAAAATAAATATGGATAATTTTGTTTCAGATGATCCATATATTCCAACCATTCATATATTAGTAGTCCGTATATCCTCTTGATATCACCAGCAATATGTTTTGCATCTTTCTCCTTTAAATTTTTAAGATTTTTTCGAGCGGTGAGCTCTTCTGCAACATGAGATACAGCCCATAAAAGATTAGTAAATCGCTCATATTCTAGTAAATTTGGATTTTCTAATAGTCTAAGAATAAAATCTCTTTTTTCTTTGAGTAAATTGCGAAGTTCTAAGAAGTCAATCTTTTTATTATCTAATTCAAAATCATGTTTTTTCAGGTGCTTGGCGATCTCATAAAAGTGTTCTTCGTTCCATTCATCAGTTATTATAAGTTTTTCCTTTATGTCATTTATATTTTTGTTAACTTCAGATAAATACGTCAATAGTTGATTTCCAAACTCATTGAAAAATACGCTTATGACAATATTGAGCTTCTTCATTTTAATGCTTTTTTCCCTTCCTGCTAATATCTTATTAATTACCATGGTGACAAATAAAACCGAAATCGGCAAAAAAGCCAAGGCTGTCAAACTCCAAAGATAGATATGATGTGAGTCTCTAAAAAGCACATAATGTAAAACATAGAGAACAGATGAAATAGCAATTAGAATGATGGAAAATTTAATTTCCCAACTTAATCGTCTCATTTTATGCCCTACTAAAGTAATATTTGATTTCGCTATAAATCTTACTATTAAATAGCCGGTTCTGCCCGCAAATTCGGGATATTTTTACTTGTCGGATTACCAGGACATGGGGATTGTTTTATCAATCCTACCCATCGGTTCTTTTCAGGTGTTATGCCAATTCATGTTTTCTAACCCGGTGTTTTACCATCCAATGCACTATGCCTTCTTGTAAAGTTATGAAGTCATAGCATGTCCTCATGTTCTCATTTATTTCCTTTCCTATGTTGTCTTCTCCAGGATATGTATTACTTCATCACCTTCCTCTTCATGCCATACGAAATCAGCCATCAAAAAAACCTTTGCTGCTTCATGTCTTCTCTTATTTTTTTCACCGTTTTCCAGGATTGGCGGGTGTGGGGCGGCACATCCCCGAATTTTTCTATCCATTTTTTTATGAAAAGGCGTGTCCTCTTATCTGAGGGATAACCGCTTCCAAGTGATACACCCAGTTCGGGCTCGATTTCCTTTCTTATCTCCTCCAGCAATCTATCTCGCTCAACTTTTGCCACAATGGAAGCAGCCGATACAACAGGATACGTGTCATCAGCCTCATGCTCCGATACGATGTCTGCATCGAATCCCAGCTCCTTGCCAAAGTTCTGCCCGAAACGTTCCTCGTTCACATCTACCGAATCAAGGTAATACATATCTGCTCTTCTGCTCTTTCCTATTTTAGCAAATACATGTATTTCCAGGTCATTCAAACTAATGGTTTCCCGCAGGGCGTCAATGTCCCCGGACTGTACCACCACAAAATTGTAGAAAAAATCATCCTTTATTTTTCCGGATAGTTCCTCCCTCCTATTTTTGCTGTGTTTCTTGGAATCCTTAATGCCCATTTCCCTCAGCAGCCCATTTCCCTCTTCATCGGCCCACACCCCCGCCACCACCATGGGCCCTATTACGGGCCCCCTCCCCGCCTCATCGATACCACATATTAGTTTATCGCCCATTTTGCCACTTACTGCCCCGTTTTCGACTATTTTATCCCTCCGGCGTTTCCTTCAGTTCTTTCCAAATTCAGAGGCTATCCGGGCATATTGCCCCACCTCCTCTTTTGAGATGGGAGCGACTTTTTCCAGTGCTTCCTTGAAATGCTTTGCCTTTACCTTAAGCCTTTTTATTTTCTCTTTTTCTATCGCCCCGCCCTTATTTATATGTTCTCTTATTACAAGCATGACTGCCTCGTTGCACACCGTAGCAATATCGGAGCCCGTGTAGCCTCCGGTCATCTCTGCCAGACTACCGAGGTCGACATCCTTTGCGAGCGGCTTCTTCCCCGTATGTATGCGGAATATCTCCTTTCTTGCCTCTTCATCGGGCAGCGTTACATATACGCGTCGGTCAAATCTTCCAGGTCTGAGCAGTGCCGAGTCGATGATATCCGGCCGGTTGGTGGCAGCGATGACCGTCACGTCCCTCAACTCCTCAAGTCCGTCAAGTTCAGTGAGTATCTGGCTTATGACCCGTTCTGTCACATGGGAATCACTGGAGACACCCCTTATCGGCGTTATCGCATCTATTTCATCAAAGAATATGATACATGGAGCCGCCTGCCTTGCCTTTCTGAATGTCTCCCTGACAGCTTTTTCGCTCTCACCGACCCACTTTGAAAGGAATTCCGGCCCCTTCACGCTTATGAAATTTGCCTCGCTTTCCGTGGCGACGGCTTTTGCAAGCATGGTTTTTCCCGTTCCCGGCGGACCGTAAAGCAGAATGCCTTTTGGAGGATTTGCATCCATATAATAAAACACGTCGGCATATTTCAGCGGCCATTCAACGCTTTCCTTCAATGACTGCTTTGCCTCCGGCAGACCTCCTAAGTCACCCCAGTGAACATTCGGGCTCTCTATGACAACTTCCCTCATTGCCGAAGGGCTCATCGATTTAAACGCCTCGTAGAAATCCTTCTCTGTCACCTCGATTTTGTTCAGCACCTCCGCAGGGATACTCTCTGCTTCCATATCCATCTTTGAAAGTATGCGTCTCAGCGCCCGTATTGCCGCTTCCTTGCACAACGCTCCGATGTCGGCACCGGAATAGCCGTGGGTTATGCTTGCGAGTTTATCAAGGTCAACATCTTTTGCAATGGGCATTCCTCTCGTATGGATTGTGATGATTTCCCTTCTTCCCTTTTTGTCAGGTATGCCCACCTCTATTTCTCGGTCAAATCTTCCCGGGCGGCGCAGCGCGGGGTCTATGTCGTTTATCCTGTTGGTTGCACCTATAACCACAACCTTTCCTCTCTCCTCAAGCCCATCCATAAGCGAAAGAAGTTGGGCAACAACCCTGCGTTCCACATCTCCCTTTGTTTCACCTCTCTTGGGTGCTATCGAGTCGATTTCGTCAATGAGAATAATAGATGGCGCATTTTCCGATGCCTCTTTGAATATCTGACGTAGATTCTCCTCGCTCTGCCCATAGTACTTACTCATAATTTCTGGTCCACTGAGCGTAAAGAAATTTGCATTTGTTTCATTTGCAATAGCCTTTGCAATGAGAGTCTTTCCTGTTCCTGGCGGTCCGTGAAGCAATACGCCTTTGGGAGCTTCAACCCCTATTTTTTCAAACAACTCGGGGTACTTTAAAGGTAGCTCGATCATCTCCCTTACCTGCTTTATTATGTCTGTCAAGCCGCCGATATCCTCATATGTAATGCGGGGTACTTTCATCTCTATTTTGGCAGGCTTATCGCTTATAGTTATATCTGTTTCCACCCCTATTATCACGGCTTCACTCATAGGCAAAAATTTGGTAACAGCAAGGTCAATTTTTCTGCCCATCACGTTCAGTTCGATGACATCGCCCCTGGTTATCACCCTACCTTCAAGAATATGAGACAGATAGTCTTCACCCCCAACTATCCTGAGTGCTTCCAACGGTGCGAGCGTAACACTCCGGGCACTTTTCGCAGTTGCTTTTTTGACTGCAACTTTATCATCAATTCCTGCACCGGCGTTTCTCCTTATTGCCCCTTCTATCCTTACAATGCCTTTTCCACTGTCTTCTGGGTAGCCGGGCCAGAATAGGCATGCAGTCTTTTTCTTTCCTTCCATGACGATAACATCGCCTGCATTAAGTCCCATTTTCTCAGCTATTTCATGGTCAATCCTTCCTATGCCCCTTCCAACATCCCTCGGTTTTGCTTCTGCTACTTTTAGTATCACATTTTCCTTATTCATTTTTATCACCTCAATTCCAATTCAATTTAATACAGTATTCCACAAACGTTGAATAATAAAGAAATAAAGAGAAAGAGGTTCAATTTATGTTTACCTTCTTGCTATTCTTCTTAGGTCTGGCCTTCTTCAGCTCTATGTCAAGTATGCCGTTCTGGTAACTTGCCCTTGCAGAATCAGCATCAACCTCACACGGCAACTCTACTTCCTTGTAATATTTTCTCTGGTCCTTGTCTACTTTGATCGTCAGTGCGTTCTCTGTAATCTCCAGGTCAATGTCCCTCTTTTCCACCCCCGGCACTTCTGCAGTTACGCTTATGACATCTTTTTCTTCGATTACATCAACCAGCGGTTCTCTGCTTCCCAGCTGCTGAGGTTCAACATCGCCTGTCCTCGAAACATTGCCAAATTCCTCAAAATGCGGCTTGCCATCTGGGCCAACCCTAAGCGACCAGCCGTACACATAGGGCCCGCCTTTCTCCGGGGGCGGAACTTTTCCGCTCACCGTATCTCTTAGTATGTCATTCATGCATCTCTCCGTTCTCCTAAACTGATCTTCAAATTCATCGAATATGTCCGACTTGAACGATGGGAATCCCCATCCACGATGCAAGTCATCAAACCAGTCCTCGAAGAAATTCCTACTATCTTTCTCATCTCTTTTTCTTACCATTTTTATCACCTACAAAACAGTATATCAGTTCGTCTATAAATAGTTTTTTATGAGGATTGAGGTTCTGTCAATAAATATGGAGCATAAAGTATGTCTGTTGAATGCGGGTTATAAGGTAAAAAATGGAAGAAAAAATCGAAAGGAATAAAATAGAAGGAAACAATTTAGAGTTTGAAGGAATGAAATGAATGACAAATGCAAAGATTGCGAATATTTTGAATACCACAAAAATGAAGTTGGGATGTGTTGGATTCATATAGAACTTAAAAACAAAATGGATAATTGTAATGAATTTTCAAAAAAAGATGGAATAAAAAACAGTATGATAAGGGGTAAATTAACTTACGGTAGCACTGCATATTATTTGGCAGGAATAAGAAAAAGAGAAACATTTGAAAAGAAAACAATAAGATTGCAAAAATGGAATATTTGTTTGTTGGCGCTTCTTATACAGTACTTCCGAAAGTAAAAAATTTCACTATTTTTAAGTAATCACTCACAATT
>CAZSHJ010000070.1:0-7774 GCA_964606745.1 uncultured Thermoplasmatales archaeon
TCAACATCGATACAACAGGACTATCATTGGGTTATCATAGCTGTGACATCTCAATAATTTCAAATGATGGAAGCGGTACTTTCACTGTAGAGGCAAATATAGTGTTTAGTGATAATACTCCTCCGGAAATATCTGATTTGATAGCTACACCTCCGACACAGGATGCCGGGAAAACTGTAAGGATTTCTGCAACCGTGACCGACAACATTGCAGTGGCAGATGTATTCCTGGACATACACTACCCGGATGCAAGCCATTACAACTTTTCAATAAAGCAGAATGTGACGGGCAATACATATTACTGTGAGAAGTCCTATGGTCAGCTGGGCAAATATAATTTCACCATATACGCTGTAGATGGTACAGGCAACGGAAATACCTCCTCGTCCTATTTCCAGGTGAAAGACAATACCCCTCCTGAAATATCAAGTGTTACGGCAAGTCCATTTCAGGCAAGTCCAGGGCATAAGATAAATGTTTCTGCAACCGTGACCGACAACATTGCAGTGGCAGATGTATTCCTGGACATACACTACCCGGATGCAAGCCATTACAACTTTTCAATAAAGCAGAATGTGACGGGCAATACATATTACTGTGAGAAGTCCTATGGTCAGCTGGGCAAATATAATTTCACCATATACGCTGTAGATGGTACAGGCAACGGAAATACCTCCTCGTCCTATTTCCAGGTGAAAGACAATACCCCTCCTGAGGTTAGAGTTGTATATCCTGATGGTGGAGAGAACCTGTCAGGTGTGGCAACCGTTGAGTGGAATGCCGCTGACAGTCACGATTCGGCAAGTTCGCTAAAGGTAACGATAAAGTACAGTGTTGACGGCGGTATTTCGTGGCATATCATTGTTGCCAATGGAGAAAATACGGGAGAGTATGAATGGAACACCTCCAGTCTGGAAGATGGGCATAATTGCCTGATAAAGATATCTGTAGAGGATTCCTCGAACAATCAGGGAACTGATATTTCAAATTCGACATTTACCGTAGATAATACTGCACCTTCTCTGGCGATTCAGAAACCAAAGCACAATCATATGTATCTTTTTGATAGGGAAGTGATGCCAATTTTGCGTCCCAAGGCAGTTATAATAGGCAAAATAACCGTTATTGCAAATGCGACCGATGCAACCTCTGGAGTAAATAAAGTGGAATTCTTTGTGGACAATGTTAGTAAAAATGTTGATACCGCGGCACCATATGAATGGGTGTGGGATGAAAAAGTATTTCTTTCTCACTCACTGAAAGTTATTGCATATGACAATGCAGGAAATTCCGTATACGATGAGTTGGATGTGAAAATCTATAATATCTAATTAAAGAAAGAATCGTAGCTTCCTTCCTCTATCTCTTTCTCTGCATCTTTTGGGTCTTTGTTCTCAACTTTTATGCCCATTGACACGCATGTGCCTATAATCTCTTTCGTCTTTGCTTTCAGGTCCTTTCCCAGCAAATTTTCCTTTTTCATCTTCGCTATTTCTATGGCATCCTTTATTGTGATACTCCCTACTTTATGTTCTCTTGAATTTTTTGAACCTTTTTCGATACCTACTCTTTTTAGGATAAGGGCGGATGCAGGTGGTGTACCTACTTCTATCTCATACTGCTTGGTAGCAGGATTGATAATTATTTTAACAGGTACTGTAGTGCCATTAAAATCTTTTGTTACTTCATTTATTTTATTAACTACTTCTACGACATTCACTCCATGGGGTCCGAGAGCTGGACCTATTGGTGGGCCTGCCGATGCTTTCCCTCCGTCTACAAGAACTTCCACTATTTCTGCCATTTTTTATTCCTCCTTCTTTTTAAGTACTCTTACCTGTTCTCCCCGGATTGTTATCGGGATTGGAACCATAGCCTCCAGCAATTCAACTGTTATTTCCTCTTTCGCATCATCTATCCTGGTCACCTTTGCCTTTTCGCCCTTAAACGGGCCGGATACCAGTTCTATAATGTTTCCTTCCTCAACATTGGCAACTGCAGAGGGCGGGAACAGAAAATGTTCTATTTCCTCAAATGGTGCCTCTTCGTCCAATATATCTCTAGCATACTTCATGTGTCTTATTAACTTCGTTATTATGTCAGGGTCATAACTTTCAACGAATATATATCCCCTCAATTCTCTTGGTGCAAGTATTGAAACAATATCTTCTCCTTCCTTCTTCACTACCTTGTATAGCATATTGGACACATTCTCTTCCTGTCCTACCTGTGTCCTCAAAACAAAAATTTTTGTCTCTATTTCTTCCATAATCTCAAAGCCCTGCTAAACTTCCTACCCATAACGCAACTTTTGTTGCAAGTAAGTATATTGTAAAACCAATTAATCCTATAATTGCTATCCCTATGGCAGTCATCTGGGAAGTCTTGATATACTCATCGGGCTCGGGGTTTCTTGCCATCTTTAGGACACGGCCATATTTTCCCTTGCCAAGTCTTTCCGTTCTTTTCTCCACTTTATGCTGGACTTCCCATGCTTTATCTATTATTTTACTCATTTTATCTTACAATGTCTATTCCATGCTCTCTATGTGCTTCGATTTCCTTTTCTGATGATGGCCCCAGTATTTGTTTTGATTTAACGCCGGTTACCACAAGCATAACTTTTATCTCTCTCTTTAAACCTTTATCTATTGAGGTTCCCCATATTATGGAGGCATCAGGATTTACTCTAGAATATAGCTCTTCTACAACACCTTCTGCTTCTTTTATAGTCATATCTTCTCCGCCTATGACATTCACCAGTGCTCCTGTGGCTTCGCTTACATCAACATCAAGCAACGGTGAAGACAAAGCTTCTGTTACAGCATCCGTTGCCCTGTTCTCACTATCAGATTCGCCAATGCCTATCATTGCGACTCCCCCTCTTTTCATTATTGTTTTCAGGTCTGCAAAGTCCAGATTTATCAGGCCCGGTTTTGTTATCATCTCTGTTATTCCCTTTATACTCCTCATCAATACCTCATCCGCCATCTTGAATGCTGCATTCAGTGCCATTCTCGGAGCAACATCGAGCAGCTTATCGTTTGGGATTACAATGACTGTATCACATACGTCCCTCAATCTTGCCAGTCCCATTTCTGCATTTTCCCTTCTTATTTTTCCTTCAACGCTGAATGGTAAGGTTACTATGGCAATTGTTAGCGCCCCGTCCTCCCTTGCAAGTTTTGATACAACCGGTGACGCACCCGTACCCGTTCCACCTCCAAGGCCACATGTTACGAAAACCATGTCTGCCCCCTGTACTTCCTTCCTTACATCCTCCTCGCTCTCCATGGCAGCTTCCTTTCCCTTCTGGGGGAGTGAGCCTGCCCCGAAACCCTTTGTTATATGCTTTCCTATCAGTATTTTATTTGGAACTCTCGCATGGAGAAGATGCTGGGCATCGGTGTTCAACGCCGTCAGTTCTGCACCGTATACTTTTGCTTCGACACATCTTTCGATAGTGTTTGTTCCGCCTCCACCACATCCTATCACTTTTATTGTGGTGGTCATCCCGGCCAGTATTTTCTCAAGTTCTCTGTTGTTCTTCTCAAATTCTTCAAATTCATCATCGTTCATTTCTATTTCTTCTGTGTTCCCATTATTAATACGTGAAATCGCTTCCTCAACAATCTTCTTCATTTAATCACCCATTTGACTATTTAAAAGGTAAAACAAAAACATTTATTAAAATGTTTTGATGCTTTTATCGTTATAATATCTAAAAATTTGCCTTTTAGGGTGTTTTTATACACAATTGGGGAAAAATCCTACTTATGCGATTTATTCAACAAAGCAGAAAAATCAAAAAGCATGTATAGGGGGAATTTATTAATTTTAATGTGAAAGTACAACTGCTGGAAAATGAAGCGATAGAAAGAAACCTTACACCGCATCTCCTTTCATTTATAAATTTGCATCTTCTGTGGTTTATCCCTCTTGTCTGGGGAGTATTTCTATTATGGCTTTTTAACTCTGTGCACTGGGAAGGAATCGAAGGCGGCATCGATATAGGTGTTACAATCCTTTTATGGGCTGCAGGTCTTGTGATTTTTGGAGTGGCGGCATCAATATCCTTTGTGCGATGGAGAATATTTTTCTCCTTTACGGCAGTTATCGGTCTGGGGTTGGCAATGACATGGAAGTGGAATCTGTGGGATAATGAACATCTGTTTATTCCTCTTTATACCATATTTATTTTCCTTCTGGGACTGCCCCTGGTGGAATTATACCGTCGTTCCCACAATTATATCATCACTAACCTGAGAATCATGCTGAGGGGCGGGATATTGAGGGTGAAGGAGAGGAGTTTAAGATACGAAAAAATAACCGATATCGATGCTTCACAGGGCATTCTGGGAAAAATATTTGGTTTCGGGGACATAATACCAATAACACCATCCGGCTTCGGTATCGGTCAGGATGAAGCCTTTGCGGGCGGCGGCGTCGAGGCGAAAAAGAAAATAGGTATATTCGGATTTGCAGGAGGCAGCAAGGGCGTAAGCACTCCAAGGGCCAGGAGCTACTATGAGTTTCACGGGGTGCATCCCTACAAAGAAATAAGGGCGTCACTCGAGAGATTAATCCAGCAGAATTCATTGGCACCGTACCAGAGGGAACAGCTTGAAATACAAAAAGAAATTCTGGGTGCATTGAAAAAGAAGGAAGAATGAAGATATTGTTTGAACTATCCGGAGAGCATCCATCCCTTCCTGTTGCTGAGGTAAAAGCATGTCTGTCGGCATACGGCATAAATTTTGACGAAACGGAAAGGGACAGCATATTCATTGTGGATGCGGAGGCGGATGAGAGCAAAATCAGGGATATTGCAGGGCGACTGGCTCTTTCGTATAGCATAAATGAGGTTGTTGCTTTGGGTACGTTGGCCGAAATAGAAGAAAAGGTAAGCGAAATAAATTTCGGGGCCGGTAGAAGCTTTGGCATAAACGGAAAAAGGTTTGGAGACGGAATTAGCATCTCTCTACTTAAAAATATAATCGGAAATGCCATAAAGAAAAAAAATAAGCTGGACGTAAACCTTAATAATCCGGACATAGAAATCAATATATTTGCCGACAAAAAAATATACCTCTGTAAAAAAATAGCGCATATCGATAGAAAAAAGTTTGAGAAGAGAAAGCCCAGTTACAGGCCTTTTTCCCCTCCGATTTCTCTACATCCGAGGATTGCAACGGCACTTGTAAATCTGTCGGGCATTATGGCTGGAGAAACTCTGCTCGACCCTTTTTGCGGAACCGGTGGGATACTTATCGAGGCGGGACTAATGGGGGCAAAGGTTATTGGTGTGGATATCAAGAAGAATGTAGTCGAGGGATGCAGGAAAAATATGGAATATTATCATATCGAAGATTATACTCTTTACAATGGGGATGCAACTGAGATGGAAATAAATAGTGTGGATGCAGTGGTATCTGATTTTCCATATGGTCGGTCTACATATATCGGCAGCGGTATGGATGAGCTTTACGGAAAGGCGTTTAGCAAAATGAAAAATTGGCTAAATAAGGGAAGCACCGCCGTGGTGGGGCTGCCCCACAGAAAGTTTGTGGATATTGGAAGAAAGTATCTCCATCTTGAGGAAATTCATTCCATGAGGGTTCACAGAAGCCTGACAAGGTATTTCTGCGTGTACAGGAACATTTAGCGGGAAACAAACTTGTTTCTCTTTATAAAGAATCTCAAATGCTCCGGCAGATCCTTTCTTACCCCTATTCTTCCGGATGTTTCAATTTTAAAGTTTTCATCCTTTCCTTTTTCAATAAATATTCTGGATGACTTATCATAAACTTTTATACCATTGTCCATGCCGGTTATTCCAAAGGCAATTGTCAGTTTTCCTGGACCGGATGTTAAATTTTTTATCTCTGTCATTCCTCTTCTATCCATCATATAATCCAATCCTTCTATGGGTTCAACCGCTCTGATTAAAACACCCGATGGTCTTCCCATTCTTTCAGTTATCACATTGAATAACCAGTAACTATGCACCATGTATACGAAAATACTGCCGGCGTCCTCCCACATCCATCCACTCAGTTTTGTTTTGCCCTTAAATGCTCTGGAGGCCGGGTCAGAAAGCCCATAATATGCTTCCGTTTCCACAATTTTTCCTTTTACCAGTCCCTCTCTATTGACTATCAGTATGTTTCCAAGCAGTTCTCTGGCCACGTCTGCAGGGTCACTAGCATAGAATGTTTTTGGCAGAATCATGTTTATTGATATCCGCCAACCATCAAACTCGGGTCGCCGAGGAGCACCCACTCTTCGACTGTTTTGTGATCCATTGGATCTTTCGACGGGAAATGGGCATCCAGGTAGTCAACAAGCGTCTGCCCGTGGATTTCTCCAAGAACTCTCAATCCATTGTCCCCGTACTCGATGAAGAAGCGGGTATTCAGGAACCCCGAAAAGTACTGGGTGCAGTCAGGTATGTCATCTTTATCCCAGTCTCCTATGGCAAACCAGTCCAGGCCTGCATATCCAAGGGTTGCGATGGCTCCTCCATCAATTTTCCTTGCCATCCACCAGCTCCAGCTTTCCGGCGACCACTCCGATTTGTAGTAGACATCCTTGATTTCACTTAGTTTTAATAAGTTCAGCAAGCTGACATTGAACTGGCTGTTGTGGCAGCCGCCGACCACGCATACGGGATACATGTCCTTGTTAGAGAGTTTCATTATATCGGATACTATCAGTCCGCTAACCCATGTATCTCCGTCATATGGCGGGTGTGTTGCCCAGCTCATCGGGTTGCCATGGCCGTCAAAGAATAGGAATCCACATCCTTGGTTGACCGCGTTGATAACATCGTCAGAGCCGGTAAGTGTTCCTGTTGACGTCCAAAGTTTTACGGGTTCGAATCCATCCATGTGGGACAATGCCACCTTATTTTCCTCCTCCCCTTCATAATAGGGGTCACCTTCTATTGGGGCAGAATCACCACCAACGACCACCATCTTATTGAACCAGCTCTGTCCATATGTAGTCGTTTCATAGGTGACTATCTTCTCTACCATCTTCGTTACTTCAAAGCTGTTCCTGCATGCAAGTCTTCCCACATAAACATCCGGATACATGTCCAGTATGTCTTTCTTCATCATCTTCCATTCTGCAAAAATACCGTTTCCGTTGCTGTCCCAGTCATCAAAGACAATGTCTTCACCATCATATTTGTATATGTCCGAAAAGTAGAGGTCACTCAGGTAGCTTGATTCTCCGCCGTCATCGAGATTACTGTATCTCACGGGGCACCACCACTTTTCGGTACCGACACCGCCGTGTCTTCCACCGACAAGCAGAACGTAATCTATTCCCCATTCCTCAATGCTGTTCTTTATGAAGTATTTCACCTTCTCCGCATCATCCCTTCCCTGTACAGTGAAATAATTCCCGTTATAAATTTCATCAAGTGTCACAAGCATTGTTCTCACACCGTAACCATCCTTGTGTTCAACCAGTGGCTGAAGTGCATTTTTGAATTCGGATGGTGCAACAATCAACAGATCGTAAACATCATTTGTAAGCATTGGCTTTTCCGGGGGAATATATTTTACTTCAATGTTCATCTCATCCAAATATTCAAGTTCGTTTGTTGACGGGGTGTAACGTGCGGGAAATGCATGTATTGAAAGGAATACCACATGCTCTCCGTTTTCAATACCAGCCCCTATATTGTACGTGGCCCAGTTTGAAGGATAAATCTCATTACTTTCGTACACCTCGCCCTCGGTTCGTTCCACCTTCACGTTCTGCA
>CAZSHJ010000071.1:0-7687 GCA_964606745.1 uncultured Thermoplasmatales archaeon
CAACATCCGGGGTTTCGGAAACGATATCCACACGGAAGTTTCTGGAGTGGATATGGGCATCATGAGTCAACAGGAAAAATAAACTTGAAGGAATCGAGTACCTATCTGAGAGGACAACAATATCATCATGGAGTTACTGTTACGGACGATACTCAGCGGCGGCTGCTTGGGTTCACCGCCGAGTGAGATGCGGCATGCCCGAAGGGCTTGCCGAGGAACGAAGGCGGAATGGGGTTATAGGGGCTTTGCCCCTATTTCACCTCTTGGATTAGGATGAGATGACACTTTATGAATTTGGAAAAAAATCTGCAAAGCCATAAAGGGAAATTACAGTAATCTTATGAAATCCAAGCGAGAAAACCCAGACCTTTAGGTCTGGGATGAATCGCCTGGAAAATTATAAAACGCCGATAGGCGTTTTCTTCCCCTTGAGGGGAAAGCCACGCAATTTATTGCGTGGAAGGGGTGACCGAAAAGTTCATTCCTTTTGTCTTTCAGATAATCCGAAATATTCTGAGAAAGAGACCATTCATCTGTTCTCGACTACAGGAATAAGAAACGGCTACCTGACAACTGTAGCAAGAAATATGAGAATGACAGGAAATATCTGACAAGCTGGGGAAACTGCATTGGATAGAATAAAACCTCCCAACTCCGCACGCTTATTCAGGGAGATGAATAAATCCAACGATTCCATTATTGGAAAAGCGGTGGAAAGAGAAGAGTTTAATGGCACGTTTGTAGCAACTCTTGATGCTTACAATGTCTATAACCATTAAAAGGTTCCTATGGCTAGAAAGAGAAAAAGAGAATGCTCTGATATTAAAACAGTCAGGGGAATCAAACCAAAAAGTGGATCATGTTACGCATACAAACACATGACGACCCAAAATGTAAAAATGGAGAACGAACCTCCTTTCATTTGGTCGGGTTTTGTCCCTGCAAAACGAAACCGAGGGGGATAGAAAATATAAAATAGTGGCGTGATATAGTATGGTACAAGTAATGAGGAATAAAATGCCGAAATATAGTACTATATCAATACCGAAAGAACTTCATGAGGAGATAGAGACCCTGATATCAAATAATCCGGGCCTGGGATATTCAAGCGTTGCAGAACTGTGCAAGGAGGCGATACGCCTGCGGCTTTCCGAAGTGAGAATGGAACAGAAAGAAGGGCTGCTGAGCGAGGTAGATATAGAAGAACTGCTGGAACTGCTGGAGGAGAGCATCAGTAATAAATAAAACATATAATAAATCAAACTTTGAAGATATACGAAAGTGATTTCCAGCGGGGAAAAGAATGATAATCCAGGCTGCAGCGGACTTTCATGGGAAAGAGAGCAGGTACAAAGCGTTTCTCGTCGGTCTGAGAGATAACAACCCGGATGTTGTTGTCTTGGCCGGCGATGTTGATACAAACTCATCATTCTTCGAATTTTTGGATGAAATCAAAGTCCCCACACTTATTATTCATGGCAATGTTGACAGTATCTGTATCGGGGAAGAAATCAAAGAATATGATAATGCAATATTTTTACATGAAAAAATGTATAACATCGACGGCATAAACTTTGTCGGAGCAGGAGGCAGCAATCCCATACTAAGTGATATATCTCTGATAAATACGGGGAAACGGATTTCCCTCAAAGACGCACGAATAGATGTACTTGTGACCCATATTCCTCCCAAATACGCGATGGACAGGATGGCATTGGGACTACATATAGGAAGTAGATGGATTAGAAATTTAATGGATGGGAAAAATCCTCGTCTCATATTATGTGGTCATGTTCATGAAGACCCCGGCTATGCCAAATTTGGAAAAACAACTGTGGTAAACTGCAGCATAGGAAAAAGAGGAAGATATTCAATTATAGAAATGGGTAAAGAAATAAACGATGAGATAACAGTAGATATGTTTTAGCCGAACTTTTTTATGAAATCCAAGCGAGAAAACCCAGACCTTTAGGTCTGGGATGAATCGCCTGGAAAATTATAAAACGCCGATAGGCGTTTTCTTCCCCTTGAGGGGAAAGCCACGCAATTTATTGCGTGGAAGGGGTGACTTTGCATCTTGTTTATTTATAATGAATTGGGGCAGGTGCCGGGAATGTTTAAATATTATTTTTTGTGATGCCTGACCTTTACGGCCTCACCACTGCGGCTTTCTATCATTTCTTCACCGCCCATTGATGCTACCCCAACAGCCCGTACATCCCAATTATGCAAAACTACGACTTCATCCCCGCATCTTATGTTTTTATCTGCGTCTGTCACCCCGATAGCAAATATGGAGCCCCGCGGGATGAAATCCTCTATTTCCACGAAATAAACACCGGTCTCCGCCAACCGTCTGCCTCCATCAAGCGTGAGGGAGAACAATCCCCTTTTCTCGATCAGCATGCCTATCTGGATGCCGTCACAAAAAATTTTGTAACCGGGATACTTTCCCCTTATTTTACAGTCTTCTGTCAAACTTGTGTTTCCGAATTGATATGACAGCAATGATTTCACATTTTCCTGTTTTCTTAAATTTCTGGAAACGACGTCGTATTTTGACGATTCTTTTTTCAACATGGTGGAAAGATTACTCATGGATGCACTGGACGTTGTATGGCCGCTACATGTATTCATTTCTCCTCCTACCCCTAAGAATTCCGATATATTTTCAGGGAGGTGGTTTATTACGACGTCATATCTGTTCTTTTCAAGATAAGAATCAAGCTGTTTTTTCACCATCTTCTGCTCATCAAGGCTCCAGTATCCTGTTACTGATATGTCATAATGTGCAGAAGGGTAAGCCATCTCAAGTTCTATCGGAATTATGCCGAGAGGGGATGTAACTACAACTTCATGAACGACCCCTGGATTTCCGCAGAAATCAATTGCCCTTCTGAATATTCTGTGGGATTTTGAGAACGAATACGGCTTCCTTGCAGAGCATGGCAAAAGGACGAGAATTTTTGTAGAATCAGGCCTGACATATCTATCCAGAACTCTTTTTCTGAATCTTTCCACATCAGGTCTGTTAATGGTGAGGGAAGACGCCACTATTTTTTTGCCGACGGAGGGATATCTCCTCTCCTGAAATCCATAATACTCTTTATCGAGTACGCAAACCATCGACGCAATTTCTGGCTGGAATGATGCTCTTGATTCCACAAGATTTCTCAAACTACCGTTTCTTATCGCATTACGAACCCGTTTTATTTCAGAAAATGCTGCGTGATAATTGTGGGCAAGGGTACCGGAAAATGAAGTATCTTTATTTACACATGCCGGACATGAACATGGTATTTCCTCAAGTTCATCCACATTAAAGGCACCGTCGGCAAACAAAAGAATTTTCTTTCTTGCCTTTTCCACAAGCGGGATGGAATCGAATAGGTCGACGGTACAATAGGAAAGAAGAGCGATATGTGAAGGCTCGCCCAGCCCAGGAGTGTAAAGGGCTTTCTGGTATCCTATGGCTTCCCTCACTTTTGTAACTGCCATGACAAAATTTCTCGGATTGGAAAAAAGCTCCCGGGCATTTGAGAGGACATATACAATTGCATCCCTTGAAATTTTATCAAGTGCTCTCCCTGAAATTATTTGAATGGCACCGGCATGCTTATAATTCCATTTAGCATCCGTCCCGTGCAACTCCGACGGGAATGCGTAAGGATACACGAGAGACGGAGGAATGACCGTTTCTCCATCTTCCTCAGAATCGGGGTAAAAAAAACTGCCCGAACTTGATATTGACACCCTCTCATCAATCTTATCCTGTGAAAGATGTATGGGGGAAAATTCAGGAGCTTTAATTCTGCTTGATGAGTACCACAAAATATCAGGCGTTACAATTTCATTTCCGGCTATTCCGAGTGTGCCGATACGGGTCGTACAATCCCGCTTTGATACTTCAAACTTCACGGTAAATGATAGAAGATATGTTTAAAGATTTTGTTAATGACCTATCACACAAATTCAAAACGATGGCATGCATATTCATTTAACGGCATTCCACAATTGGTGCGTTACTTCAAAGGTTTTTCATCAAAAGTCATCAGGGAAGAATGCTGGGACAGAATCAAAAGAAAGTTATGGGGAGATAAGTTTTGGAGCAGCGGTTATTTTTATGAGGCAGTTGGAAGAATCACCAGTGAGACAATACAGTTTTATATTGAACGACAACAGGGAAAGCATTGGATGAATGTTGATTACGATTATTACCAAAGCATTAAGACAGAAAATCAGACAACTCTCATTGATTTCATTACTCCAGTATGATACGCTTCGGGCTTTAGCCCGGAGTAGTTAACGTTAAAAACGTGTCAAAATCCATGTATGGGTCGCCTCGCAGGTATCGCCTGAGTTATATGGACCAAGCCAGTCGCTGTAATTACCATCTCCCCAGTCAAACATATAGTATATCTGGTCACCATCGGCATCAGTCGTGCTTGTGGTATATGTATATTCGTTTCCTGTTGTACCGCTTGTGGTACCTTCCGGTTTCTCTGGTTTGTTTGGTCTGTTGTTGTCGAATGGTGCGACTTTCACCAGCTAACCATCACCACTTGCCCTTGCCAATCTTTCCATGTTTTCTTTACCTGTAAAAACACTGGGGCATCTCAGTCCCATCGGGATAAGACCCTTTCAGGTATTGCTTTTTTGCCAAGTTTGATAAGCATGGCAAATACGCAATTATTTCGGCGATTATATCGGAGATATTATCAGTGATTTAATGGCCGTTCGTACAGGTATTTTTTTATAAATATCTTTAATTACATTCAATATTTTTTTAAAGAGGTATTATATTTTAGACGTATAATACTAACTATGAATTATCTATGGAATAGAATGCATGACATATTTTATTTACCACGGGAAGAGTGGAAAGAAGTCGATCATCTTATCTATGGTCTTGAGGACTACAATTCCTATAATAGAAAAGAAGTAGAAGAGTCACAACTAAAAGCAATACGAGAAGCGTTTTCACACCATTATTCAGATAATCTTTTCTATAACAAATACTGCAAGGAAAATGGCATATCCCCTGACGATATAAAAAGTAGAGATGACTTAAGTAAAATTCCAATGATTCCCGATAAATTTTTCAAAGATTATCCTAGTGAAAATCCAAAAGAGTTATATGAATGGCTATATGCCGTCTCTTCAGTTGATATTGGAAACTTTGATTTTAACGGAAAAAAACTTCAGGACTTTCTGGTATGGGCAGAAAAGAGGTTGGACGGCGTTGTCAACCATTCTTCTGGTACGACAGGTAAATTCAGTTTCATGTTCAGAGATGAAATTACCAGTAAGAGAATGTTTTATGCCTGTGATAAAACACTCCTCTTTTCAGTAGCCAAACCTGATGATAATGCCCAATTCATCTACCCTGGACCAACAAAGACGCATTTGACAATAGGGAGATGGATTGCAGAAGGAACACGGATATTTGATGAAGACCATCGCCATTTTCTAACAGACAAACCGCTAAGCATCGATATATTGAGAATCATGGCTGGACAGATTAGTGGAATGGGGGACAAACTAAAGTTAGTAGTAATACGAAAGGCAATGGAAAAAGGGCAGTTTAAACTAATAAAACTCTTAGAAGAAATGGATAAAAAGAATCAACAGGTCTATATGCTCTCTTTTCCGTTTCAGATATATGACTTAATGGAAAAAATGGAGGATGAAGGAGTACG
Source organism: uncultured Thermoplasmatales archaeon (assembly GCA_964606745.1). Classification (GTDB taxonomy): domain Archaea; phylum Thermoplasmatota; class E2; order UBA202; family DSCA01; genus VBQP01. The sequence goes on from CAZSHJ010000071.1 coordinate 5,700, forward strand.
CCTTAATCTTGGCAAAAGCAATTCAGTGATACTAACAGGAGGCGGCTGGAAAATACATGAACATAGAAAAGTGTCAATAGAGGAATTTTCAAATAGAGTGGAGGAATTTTTTGGTATACCCAAAGCCAACTACCGGGACCTTTATGGGATGTCAGAAATGAATGGACTTGCGTTAGATTGTGAATATAGATACAAGCATTTATCTCCATGGATTTACCCTATGGTATTAGATGAAAATAATGAGCCGGTGGGATATGGCGAGGAGGGAAGATTTGCATTTCTTGATCCTGCTGCAAACAGCTATCCCGGTTTCATAATAACCGGTGATAAAGTGAAGCTACTTGATGGTTGCCCTGAATGCGAGAGAGAAGGAATTGTGATAAAAGACGAAATAAGCAGAATGGTTGGCGCAGAGGCTAAGGGATGCGGCAATTTAATGCGTGATTTGATGGTTGAGGAAATGAGGTGAGATTATGGGATGGTTGCATGAGATGGTTGATAAAGGGAATATACCTCCACCGGCAATACTAAAGAATTTTGTAAAGACGATTGGCCCGCTGTCATATGCCATAGCGAGAAATCCTAAAACTATTCTAAAGAATAAGAATGCATGGAAAAAAAGATTAGAGAGAGCTAGGATGCCCTGGGTGCATCTTGATGATGAGCATGCCTATGACACAACACAGTTTTTTGACAAAGAGGATTACAAAGATTTAGTTCCAGTGAGAGGTGAAAAGTATCTTCGCCCAACACGATTGTGCGAGTATGATATCCCAGAAATAAGAGTGTTGGCAAAAAAACTAGGAGCATATGACAAAGAGCCTCTCGAGTATGCCGAGTCCATATATTATTTTGTTAAAAACCAAAAATACCTTATATTTAAACCGATGGAGGGATCGCTCAGAGTAATGAAAACCAAGGGGGGCGTATGTCTAGATCAAATGAGTCTGCTCATAGCCCTTGCTAGAGCAGGAGGTATAAAGGCACGGTTTAGGCTATATGCTTTTACTGCCTCACAAGAATTGGATGACCTATTGTTGCAAGATAATCCAATATTGAGAGAAACATATGAGATGCTCGGCTTTCTGGATTCACTGCATGGATGTACCGAGTTATACGTAGATGGGAAATGGATCCAGCTGGATCCCACATTTTCTGATGAACTTGAAGCAGGCATGGGATTGCCCGTGACGGAATTCGGAGAGGAACCAACATGGAGAACAAGGATACCAGAAAGAGACATAGTTTTCGAAGGATTCCCTGTCCTCATGAGAAGTTTGCTGATAGGAATGTCACTTCTTTTGAGAGATACCGTTGATGGGATAAATAAAAAACTTGACGGTATAAGGGAGGAAGGGAAAAAAATCCTGGATGAAATGGGAAAAGAAGCATACAACGAAAAGAAGAAAAAGAAGGTAAAAATTGATATACCAAGTATATATGAAGCCAGAACATTCCGCCAGAGTCACATCATGGCCATGGAGAAAATAAGCTAGATATCTGCTATTAGTTCACTCCGTTAATATGCAGTATTTATTATGGTCAGTAACAAAGCTTGAGGTGTCAATTACGGTGATTTCGTTACAAATACAGGTCTTTTCTATAATTTTCAAGTTAGCAGAGAAACATGAATTTCATATTGAGAATCTCTGAGAGAGTATTGATTACTTTTTCATTTATTTTTCCACCTATTCGCAAAAGACACATGTAGGAATTTAACAGTGAGTTTTCAATCGTCGATATTTTTGGAGAATTAAAAGATTTGATAACTCCTACCGCTAGCCTTGTGGTATATAACAGCCCTATCATTTGTCCGAATATGTATTAAAAGATTAGGACATATATCCCCATAGGGGCAAAGACCCGTTTTGATGTTGCTTTTTTGCCAAGTCAGATAAGCATGGTAAATATACAATTATTTCGGCGATTATACGTGACATACTCCCCGCCATGAATGGCGGGGCTTCTCACGAAGAGGAGGGCTGGCG
>CAZSHJ010000072.1:0-7679 GCA_964606745.1 uncultured Thermoplasmatales archaeon
GATGCAGTTAGAATAGAATAGCAAAAAAATTCTAATTATGCAAAAGGTCTAATGAACGGATTCGATAATATCATTAATATTTTCATCTTTTCCTTCACCATATCTTTCTCCTCATTAATGCAATTATTGTCCCGTAGCCACGTTTATTAAAATTTCATTCTTTTTCCTTCTCTTGCCGAGACCATTGCTTTTTCAATCATTTCTACTGCCCTTTTACCTGCATACATATTTGCTACAGGTTGTTCCCTTGTTTTAATGCAATCTATGAAATTTTCCAGTTCTTCTTTTAATGGCTCTTTATACTCTATTGGAATAATATATGAACCCTCTGTTTTTATTCCTTCCGATGAAATTGTAATATCAAAAACTTTTATTTCATTTGGTTTTAGATAATCGACAAATACGCTCATCTTGCTCCCAACAACTATAAGCTCTCTTCTTTTTCCATTTGGTGACAGCCAGCTTTCAAATGCATAGCCCCTAACATTGTTATCAAAATAGGATACAATTTGTGCTATTTCTTCTGTTCCACCAATGTAATTGCCCATGGTCGCTAAAATTTCTTCTGGGTATTCTTCATTCAAAAGGTAACAGAATAAATCAACTTCATGTATGGCAAGAGCAAATAAAACTCCCATATCTTTTCTTGGCACTCTTAAAGAATGCCTATCACTCGTTATGTAATATATTTCTCCAAAATCTCCCCTTTCTATTCTTTTCTTTATTTCATTCACCGCAGAATGATACCTGAATATATGGCCAACTGAAAGTATTTTACCATTTTTTTCTGCAATTTTTATTACTTCATTTGCTTCTCTTGAGCTCAGTGTCATCGGTTTTTCGACTAAAACATCTTTTCCTGCTTTCAGAAATTCTTTTGCAAGTATATAATGGGTATTTGAAGGCGTGGCGATAACGACTCCATCTATATCGGAACAAATCAGTTCTTCATAATCTGTTGTGTAAGACAAATTGAAACCTGATGCCATCTCTTTCGCTCTTTTTTCATCCGTATCACAAATGGAAAGCTTATCTACTTTTCCTTCATCCAGCAGTTCTTTAAGCGCTCTCACGTGATTTTTTCCCCAGTAACCGGTTCCTATGATAGCTATATTCATTTTCTCAACCACTCTTTTATGGAATTGGCAACATATTCTACATCCTCTTCCTTCATCTCGGGATGCATTGGAACGGACAAAACTTCTTCTGTGACTCTCTCGGTAAACTTAAGTCTGACATTACCTGCATATTCCTTCATCGCTGGCTGCAAATGGACTGGCAGCGGATAATGTATTCCTGTTGCAATTCCCCTTCCCTTCAAAAATTCCTTCAATTTATCCCTTTCTTTATGTCTTATCACATACAGATGGTATACATGTTTTGCCCATCCTTTTTCCACCGGCAGAACAATATCGTCAGCATCCAGTCGACTATTGTACCATCCGGCCACTTTTCTCCTTCGTTCAATCCATTCCGGAAGATGTTTCAGCTGCACCCGTCCAACGGCTGCCAGTATCTCACTCATCCGGTAATTAAATCCGGCGAAATCATGTTTGTATTTTCGTCCTTTCATTCTTCCTTGATTTACCAGGGCTCTGGCCTTCACTGCGTAATCTTCATTGTTGGTCACGATCATGCCGCCGTCACCTGCCACCGTCATGTTTTTCGACGGGAAAAAACTGAAACATGCCATATTGCCTATGCTCCCCACCCTCTTACCTTTGTATTCGGCACCATGTGCCTGACAGGCATCCTCTATGATTTTGAGGCGGTACTCACGGGCAAGTTCGAGAACAGGGTCCATATCACAGGGATGCCCGTACAGATGGACAGGGATGATGGCCTTAGTTTTGTCTGTTATTTTTTTGCGAATTTCATCCGGGTCTAGGGTGTATGTTTCCCTGTCGACTTCTGCAAAAACCGGTTTGGCACCAATATGAAGAAGCGGCGAAACGGTTGCCACAAATGTATGCGAAGGCACGATAACTTCATCTCCTCTCTTCATTCCAGTAGCAAGCATGGCAACATGCAGAGCAGAAGTGCCTGAGTTGGTCGCAATACCATATCTCGTGTTGCATAAGGATGCAAATTCCTCCTCGAAAGCTTTTACCTCTTCTCCTTTTACATACTTTTTACTTTCCAGCACTCTTTGCGCTGCTTCTTTTATTTCTTCATCGACATACATTTCGGCCATATTTACTTTCATGTTATTTCTCCCACTCATAGGGTGTCCTATAGTAGCCCAGAATGCAATCTAAATCCTTAATACTTTTGGTCACTTTCGCAGGATTTCCGACGGCAACGCTATCCGGTGGAATATCCTTTGTCACCACCGAACCGGCACCGATCAATGCATTTTTTCCTACGGTAACTCTTGGAAGGATGGTTACATTTCCTCCTATTTTTACATTTTCCTCTATCACAACGCTTTTTGCGCATTCCTCGAATTTTGGACATGGTGGATGGAGAACATTGAGTATAGTAGTGCGGGGACCAAGCCATGCCTTCTTTTTTATTATGACAAATTCAGGGATAAAACAGCTAGTATGGATGCGCACGTTGTTCTCAATTACATTGTCCCTTTCTATAACAGCATGAGAACCCACGCTCACATTGTCGCCGATTCGGTTGTTTTCTCGTATGAGTGCTCCGTGCCCCGTCTGAAAATTATTGCCGATGGTGTTGCCGGCATAGATTACGGTATGGGAACGGATTGTGGCATTGTTTCCTATGATAAGTTCGTCTGCCGATTTTTTCGGCTGTACGCCCAGTGATACATATTCTCCGATCACCACATTTTTTCCAATCATGATTGAGGAATGTTCAGGCATATTAAAATATTCTCTTGGTGCATCAAATAAGTCACTGGCAGTTACCGGAGACATGTAACAAATACCGGCGTATATATTGTAATATTAACACAATTTAAAAATACGGTAATCCCATATCCTCCTTGTGAAACAAAAAGACTATCCAAAAGTTTCATTCATAATTCCAGCGAGAAATGAAGAGAAATTTATCGAAGATTGCATGCAGTCCCTGCTATCGCTTGATTATCCAAAAGAAAAGGTGGAAATCCTGTTTGCTGAAGGAAATTCAAGCGACAGAACAAGAGAGATTCTGGAGGGCTATGCCGAAGAGCATGGCAATGTAAAAATTTTTGATAATCCCACTGGAAATACGGCAATTGGGAGGAATATATGTATGGAGCATGTCACAGGGGAAATGATTATGAATTTTTCTGCCCACGTTATAGCACCAGAGAAACTACTAAAGGTACTCGTTCCCAAACTTGCCTCTCAGTCAGACGATGTGGCGGGAGTGGGGTGCTCAAACGTATCGCCGGAAAAACAGAATTTTGTGGGGGAAGTATCGGGTGCTGCCTTTTTGGGTTTTATGGCAGGTTCTGGTATCTTCATGCAGAACACCGTGTTTGATGATGAACGGTTCGTCGAGCATATGTCATTTACCCTTTACAGAAAGGAGATACTTGGTAAGACAGGACTCTTTGATCCGGATTTCTGGTGCGGCCAGGATGCGGAACTTGATATACGGGTGAAAAAGGCTGGCTACAAAATTCTTTATACGCCTGAAATACAGGTTAGACATTACAAGCGGCATACTATTAGAGCTCTTTTCCGGCAGATGTACAGATATGGTATTGCAAGAGCAAAGATGATTAAAAAACATCCAGACACTGCAAAAGTATTTCACCTACTCCCCTCGTCCATCATCGGAGGTGTGCTACTTATGCTCTTTTTATGGGCAGTCAATATAATTCCCTCAATTTTTCTGATTATTGGTGGAGCATCCTATCTCATATTGTGTCTAATCAGCACTACAAGAGTTTCCAAAAATCCATTGGTTATCATAAGCAGTATATTTTTTTATCTTCTGATTGCAATTGGATATGGCCTGGGATTCATACGTGGAGCCATTTATGGGAAATTATAGTTAGTTAACAGCATATGCCTTCATGAATAATCTTTCTCTTTTTTCTAAACTTCTTGCTCCATTCGGTACCATCTCGTGTCCCATCTAGCTGAAATCGGCACACTGGAAATTGCAGTAGCATTAATAAATATTCCCTTTATGAACGGCATTTCATCAAACTTTTTATAAAACCTTTTAATATATATGCAGAATGCAATCCGACTTACAGAAGTTCCTGCAACTTGATTTCTTTGGACAGGAGGGCTTCATAAGGAAAAAATGCAAAAATTGCGGTGCTTGCTTCTGGACAATGGACAAAAGTCAGGAGTTGTGCGGGGATGCTCCATGTGTTCCTTACTCCTTCATAGGAAACCCCGTCGGCAGCAAGAAACATGACCTCAATTCGATGCGGGAATTTTTTCTTTCATTTTTCGAGCGGAACGGGCATACGAGACTGAATCGCTATCCTGTTGTTGCAAGATGGCGCTCCGATGTTTATCTGACGATAGCCTCAATAGCAGATTTCCAGCCCCATGTCACCTCGGGCGAGGTCCCTCCGCCTGCAAACCCTCTCGTAATATCTCAGCCGAGCATACGCCTAAACGATTTGGATGAGGTGGGCAGGAGCGGCAGACATCTTACGTTGTTCGAAATGATGGGTCACCACGCCTTCAACAATCATGATGAGGTGTACTGGAGCGAGGAAACAATAAGATACTGCAGCGATTTTTTGGAAGGGCTCGGCATAGGGAAGGAGATAGTCACTTATAAAGAGGGGGAGTGGCACGGCGGGGGCAATGCAGGAGCATGTCTGGAGGTTCTTGTGTCCGGCATGGAGGTGGCAACACTTGTCTTTATGAATCTCAGAAAGGATAAAAACGGCAGGTATGAAGTGAACAGTGAGCGGTATTCCGACATGCCCATGAGAATTGTTGATACGGGATACGGACTGGAAAGGCTTGTATGGTTGACAAACGGCTCACCTACCCTATACGATGCCGTATTTCCCGATGTAATAAAAAATATAACGGATACGCCTGGCATCGGGGACAGTGAACTTTACGATGTATATGCGATTGCTGACCATTCTAGATGCCTTGCATTCATGCTGAATGACGGAATCGTGCCGTCAAATGCGGAGGAGGGGTACTTGGCAAGATTGCTTATCAGGAGATCATTACGTCTTCTCTCGCGAATCGGTGTGAATATTCCGCTTGCCGATATTGTGGACATGCATTGCAAGTTACTCTCCGGGGATTTTCCGGAACTGATGGAAGGAAAAGAGATAATCAGGGAAATGCTGGAGGGCGAGACAAAAAAGTTCTATGCAACACTAGAGAAGGGAAAAAGGCTTGTTGCCCGATATACCGAGGGAAGGAAGAGTATACCTTCGAAAAAACTCATCCAGTTCTACGATACTTACGGCATACCGCCCGAAGTGGTAAAAGAGGTTGCGGGAGATGTGGACATACCGGAAAATTTTTATTCCATGGTTGCCGAACTTCACAGCCAAACCTCTGATGAGGAGAAAGGAGAGGAGCAATCGGATTACAGAACCGAACTCATGTTCTACGAGAAGCCGTACGTCAAAAAATTCGATGCCGCCGTGCTGTGGAGTGGAACCGTTGAAGGAAAAAAAGGCGTTATACTTGACAGAACACTTTTCTATCCCGAGGGGGGCGGGCAGGAATCGGACACAGGCATGCTAATCCAGAACGGAAATAAATATAAGGTTCTGAAGGCCGAGAAGAAGGGAGATGCCGTTGTTCATATACTGGACGGAGTAAACGGGAAAATAAAAGACGGGCATGTTCAGGGGGAGATAGACTGGCAGAAGAGATATGCATCCATGCGGCATCATACGGCAACCCACATAATAACTGCATCCGCCAGAAAGGTGCTCGGGAGACACGTATGGCAAAGGGGTTCACAGCTGAACGAAAACGAGGCGAGACTTGATATCTCTCACTTCAGAAGAATTTCAGCGGATGAGGTCGGAGAGATAGAAAAAGAGGCAAATGCCATTGTTATGGAAGCAAAGCCCGTGGCTAAGGAATGGCTTCCAAGGGGTGAGGCTGAGAAAAAGTATGGGATGCGTCTCTATCAAGGGGGGCCGCCCAAAGGAAACATCCTACGCATAGTCGATATACAGGGGACAGATGTCGAGGCATGCGGCGGCACCCATGTGGACAATACTGCCGAGATAGGATTCATAAAAATTACGGGAACTGAGAGGGTGCAGGACGGTGTGGAGAGAATAAAGTTCGCTGCGGGCTACAAGTCGCTGGAATACGTTCACAGGCAGGAGAGATTGCTAGAAGAGACGGCCGGAATTTTGAACGTTGATACTTCTGCACTCCCGAAAACAGTAACCAGATTTTTCAACGAATGGAAAAAGCTGAGAAAGCAGGTGGAAAAACTGCAGAAACAACTGGCGAGTGGAGGTAGCATTGGTGAGATATTTCATGATATCAAAATTGTAGATCAAAATAATCTTACTCAATCTGCCATAAAAGATATAACTTATAGGGGAAAAGCTGTTGTAATCTCAGGAAATATAATTGGTGACAAGGCTACACTGTATATCGCTTCTTCACCGGAATTGGATATTGACTGCTTAAAGATAGCCATTTCATCAGGACAAATATTGGGGGGTAAGGGGGGCGGGAAGAATGATATGGCACAGGCAGGCGGCCCGGATGTAGAAAAACTGAAGGAGGCGAAGAAAAAGGCATTAGAGATGGCAAAAGAACAGATAGGGAAAAATTTATGAGGGAGAAGCGTTTCACTGGTAGGGCCGGTAGATCAGCTGGAAGATCGCCACCTTGGCATGGTGGAGGCCACGGGTTCAAAAGAAGGGGTTGCACATGGAAGGGGGAAAGGCGAAACCTGTTTGAAAATCCCGTCCGGTCCACTTTTTTTTCCATCTGAAATGTTAGTTTTATATGCAGCAAAATGAGATTCAAGTCAAAATAAAGTAAAGACATTCCTGACTCGGTCTGGGGCAGCTAACTGTGAATATCGAGTATAACTCACTCTCGTATGTCTCCGTCCCTTATGACGTTTTTGACCACGGACTCTATTCTTCCTACTGCTGTTTTTACGGCTTCCAGTTTCTCTCTCTCGTCATTATTGCATGTTCCCTCCATGACAAGTTGGAGATAACCTCTTGCTATCACTATCGGGTTGAAGAAGTGATGAGCCACACTTTCCCTGAACATCTTCTCCCTGGAAATGGCCTTTTTTCTGTCTGCCTCCATTTTCCTGATATGTGTAATATCCCTTATCGTTCCCACGAACATTATAATTTTTCTATTTTGGATTACGGGATTTATATTCACCTCAAAAATATGTTTTATTCCGTAATCGTACTTTGGAATCGTGTATCTGGTACTTCTCCCTTTAAACAGTTCCCCTAATGTGTAATGAATTTTTCTTCTTTCTTTCTCGGGAGCGATGGAACTGAAATGTTTGCCTATCAGTGTCCCATGTCTTTCCCCGGCGAAAGACAGGGCTTTTTCGTTTAAATGAACAAAGTTGCCGTCAGCGTTAAGGATAAACAGGCCTTCGGTTGGCGTATTATTATCTGTATCAGCATCGTGTTGCATGTATATGTCTTCCATCTTTTCCGATAACATCATTTTACCTGCCAAGTTTGATTGCAATTTACAAACAATATATGCAGCTTTTCATATAGAGGGTTTTGAATAACCACATAGAAACATATATCTGGCGGTTTTCTATTC
>CAZSHJ010000073.1:0-7528 GCA_964606745.1 uncultured Thermoplasmatales archaeon
AGGAAAAAGTAGACAATGAGAATAAATTTATTGTCTTTATGAACTGGTTTGCATTTGAAAGAAAAATTAGGGATAAAGGTAAAACGCCTGCAGAACTTTTCATTGAAGAATATGAAATGCCGGAATGGGTAAAGGAAAATATAAAAAGATTACAGAAACCGGTAAAAGGATTTTTTGAAGTCAAGGAAAAATTGCCCGGCGACAGATTCATACTCCGCAACATTCTGGATGACAAGGAATATAATCTTTTCGGGGAGATGGATTTGAAGGAAGGAGATTTCATCGGCGATGAAATCTATTCATGGGGAAATTCATATATCACCGGGGGGGCAATTTCCTTTTATGGAGAGAAGGATATTAAGAGAATCACGGAGATGATGGAAGGATACGAGAAACTGTCCGAGAAAACTCGCAAGGTTCGAAAGGAGATCTACGAAGGTTTTGTATCGTATTTTGGAAGGTGGGATCCCTTATTTCCCTCGGCTGACGATGCGAAGAAAGCAATCAAAGAATTCAGCACTTGGTGGGACAAAGAGGAAAGGGATTTGCCGGCACCTAAGGAGATGAACAAAGGAGATGCTGCCCTGGTGTGCCATCCTGCCAGCGGGATTTATGCAATTCCAGAGTATGGCATATTCAAAAGAATTCTTGACGGAGAAGCTGGAGGGGATAGAGAACACATGAAGAAATTCCTACTTGAGATGCCCTCCCCTATTCTAAAGAAATTGAGCGAAAGGAAGGAAGATTTTGTAAGAGTTGCGGGGATAGCATTTGACAATAAGGTCTCTCCGGATGAGATAGATGATTTCATGAGGAAACACCGCTCCGACTGGGATGAAGATCCCATCCTTCTCTCCCTTAAGTAAAGTTGAGGATACTCAATGACTTTTTAAATTCCTTTCCCATTATATGCCCATGATAATCAATAACGAGGGAGAGGTAGAACCGGCGGATGTGAAAGAGGAAGGGGCGGAGAATGTGACGGTACAATGGCTCATTGATGCCAAACTCGGTGCCCCGAATTTTGCGATGCGCCGGTTTGTTGTCGGCAGATGTGGATATACCCCGCTTCACAAACACGACTGGGAACACGAGGTTTTTGTCCTGGAAGGAGAAGGAATGCTTGTCAATGAAAACGGAAATGAAATACCGTTGAAAAAAAACAGTTTTGCTTTCGTTCCGCCAAACGAAACCCACCAGTTCAAAAATGCCGGAGATGAAAACTTCATATTTCTCTGCATAATTCCCATAAAATGAGTTTCGAAACGTTTTTCCTTGGAAGGGAACAAATAAAAAACCCTCTTATCGGAACCATGATTTCTACCGGGAAGGAACTGGCGGATGCGGGGGGCAACGGCGGTGGCGGGACAATAAGCATGAGGTATGGAAACAGGATTATTATCACTGCAAGAAATGCGGATATTCGCTCGCTGGACGAAAGCGATTTCGTAGAAGTTGCAGATTATGATGCCGTGAGAAATGTAGTGCTTGCAATCGGGCCGAATGAACCACCTGCGGGAGCAGCACTTCACTGGCTGATATATAGAAGGGAGGGTATAAATGCCATTGTACATATCGGCGACTTGCCAGAAAAGATAATTGCAGGTGAGGGTGGAAATTTTAACATTGCTATGGAGGCCCTTAAATCCCTGAAAGACACGGGCTGCATTGCCATGAAAAATATCGGGTATATTGCTGTCGGCAAAAGTTTGCACGAGGCATTTAAGGAGGTGAAACAATACTTGTAGACGGAAAGGAGATGCGGTCGTTATGGTGGGATGAAGACCATAAAAGTCTTAAATTGATTGACCAGCGAAAATTGCCTTTCCAGTTAAAAATTTTTGAGGCGAACAGTGTCGAAAAAGTTGTATATGCCATCAAAAAGATGATTGTGCGCGGCGCCCCTGCCATCGGGTGTGCCGCTGCCTACGGCATGGTACTCGGCGATGATAAGGAAAAGGCTGCAAGGATGCTGAAAAGGACTCGCCCGACGGCCCACGACTTGTTCTATGCCATCGATTACATGCTCTCTCATGAAGGAAACCTTGGCGATGCACATGAATACGTTGACGCAATCATAAAAAAATGCAGGAAGATAGGGGAAGTCGGGGAGAAATTGATAAAGCATGGCGATAGGATACTGACTCACTGCAATGCAGGGGCGCTTGCCACCGTTGACTGGGGGACTGCACTGGCACCCATAAGAATGGCAAAAGACAGGGAAATTTTCGTATGGGCGGATGAAACAAGGCCTCGCCTCCAGGGATTGCTCACTTCATGGGAACTTCAGCAGGAGGGTGTGAAACATGCCCTTATAGCAGATAATGCAGCGGGCTATTTTATGAGCAGGGGCGAGATAGATATGGTTATTGTGGGGGCGGACCGCATCGCATCAAACTGTGACGTTGCCAACAAAATCGGGACATACGAGAAGGCAGTTCTTGCAAGAGAGAACGAAATTCCTTTCTATGTCGCCGCACCGGTAAGCACATTTGATAATGCCATATCAGACGGAACAAAAATAAAAATCGAGGAGAGGGATACCGAGGAGGTAACAAAAATTTTCGATTATGTACCCGAAGAAGTCAGAAATCCGGCATTCGATGTCACCCCTGCAAAATATGTAACGGGGATAATAACTGAGAAAGGAATGGTAAAGCCAACAAAAAGTCAATCAAAATTATGATAACCATAAGATGTGCCAGATGCAATGCAAAGGTTTTCAGATATGTGAAAATCGGCAAGGGCAAGTTGTGGCACTGTTGGAAAGAAAGAATAATCGAGGATTTCAGCATTCATGATGGAAAGGAAGTCAGATGCAAATGCGGTAATCTCATGGGGCTCGATGAGGGAAAGTGGGTCAAACTCAAGCAGCATTCATTCATCACTTCGGGCACAAAATTGAAATAACGGGTGGAGTGGAATATACCAATATCCTTTATAAATGGGCAACAGATATAGTAACGTGAAAAAATGATAGGAATAATACTTTTGGTAGTGGTAATACTGTTGCTCGTTATTGCATTTGTGGCATATTACTACAATAAGATAATACGCCTGGAAAATCGTATCGACAATTCATGGGCACAGATTGATGTGCAGTTAAAGAGAAGAGCGGATTTGATTCCGAATCTGGTCGAGTCCGTGAAGGGATACATGAAGCATGAGAAGGGCGTGCTTGAAAATGTGACGAAGGCGAGGACATCCCTGATGAATGCAAAAACACCCCGGGAGAATATAGATGCCGATAACCAACTCACAGGTGCCCTAAAGACACTTTTTGCAGTTGCGGAAAATTATCCCGCACTCAAGGCAAATGAAAACTTCCTCCAGTTGCAGGATGAGCTTACCCATACGGAAGATAAGATTTCGTATGCACGCCAGCACTACAATGACAGCGTTCTTGCTTTCAACAATTCCATTGAAACATTTCCCGGAAGGACGTTTGCACAACGAATGGGCAAGAAGGAAAGACAGATGCTTGAAATCCCCGTGGAAGCAAGAGAGACACCAAAAATCTCGTTTTGATGATGACAGTTGAAGACCAAATAAGAAAAAATAAGCAAGACACCCTGTTCGTCTGCATTTTCATGCTGCTCCTGCTTTTCGGCGTTATCTTCGCCTTTGGATTTGCGATTGGCCTCCCCCCCATAATAGCGATGCTCATAGGGCTACCTCTTTCCATACTTTATGTGTTGGCTTCATATTCATTCTCCGTCCAGAGTGTAATCAGTGCCGCAAAGGCACGACCTGCAAATCCCAAGAAGAGAGATGAAAAACTGTTCATGTACAAGGTTGAGGAGATGGCAATTGCCGCCGGCCTGCCGGTTCCAAAGGCGTACGTGCAGAATTCGAGTGACATCAATGCTTTTGCAACGGGAAAGAAGCCCGAAGATGCCATCATCTGTGTCACTACCGGTGCGCTCCAGAAACTGAATTCAGAGGAACTGGAAGGTGTGATGGGGCATGAAATGAGTCATATCATGGACAGAGACATTCTCATTGCAACGGTCACCGTCGGCGTTGTGGGTGCAATAGCCCTCATCTCCGAAATACTTCTCCGCTCGTTCCTGTGGAGCGGGGGGGGAAGAGGAAAGAACAAAAGCGGGGGATTGCTCATTGTCATAGCCATCCTATTTGCCGTACTTGCCCCTCTCTTTTCCAGACTGGCATACCTTTTCATATCTCGCAGGAGGGAATATCTTGCCGATGCAAACGGTGCATATCTCACCAGAAATCCAGAGGGACTTGCACGGGCATTGAAAAAAATAAAGGCAGATTTACCGGATGACCCCAAGGGCTCGCGAACGGTAGCTCCACTGTACATTGCAAACCCCTTCAAACGCTCGCTGAGAAACTCAATATGGTCAACCCATCCGCCCATTGACGAACGCATCAGAAGGTTGAGTCAGATGTAAACTGCTGTATTGCTGAAACACAATGCTTTCTTGTCGCAATTGGGTTGCAAATAACGACAATATATCCTTATCATGCAGCATATTTCTGCCGACTCATTTATTGAGAGTTTATGTGATGGTTTATAGTATCTCCTTTTTTCCCCCGATAGTTGCCTGTGCCGCCGCCAGCCGTGCCACCGGCACCCTGAACGGGGAGCAGCTGACATAATCCACCCCGATGTTGTAAAATATATGTATCGAACGTGGCTCGCCGCCCTGCTCGCCGCATACTCCTATTTTCAAATCCGGTCGGGTCTTCCTGCCCCACTCTATTGCAATATGCATCAATCTCCCTACACCCTTTTTATCCACGACAGAGAAGGGGTTGTCCTGAAGTATACCTCGATGGGTGTATAACGGAAGGAATTTTTTCTCTGCATCCTCCCTGCTGAAGCTGAATGTCGCCTGTGACAGATCATTTGTGCCGAAACTGAAGAATTCTGCGATTTCCGAAAGTTTACCTGCCCGCATGCATGAACGTACAACCTCCATCATTGTTCCTAATTTCAGAGGGATTTTCACGTTATACTCTTTCTCAACCTCATGCAAACTCTTTTTAACCCTCTTGAATACCCACTTCAACTCCTGCGAGGTACAGACCTGGGGAACCATGAGTTCCGGATGCACTTCTATACCCTCCTTAATGAGTTCCGCCGAAGCTTCACATATCGCCCGGATCTGCATGTCGTATATCTCGGGATATGTGATGCCAAGCCTTACTCCCCTGTGGCCCAGCATGGGATTGACTTCTTCCAGAGATTTCACTTTTTTCAGAAGATTGGTCTTCTCCTCTATCAATTTTTTGCTGAGGATATAATATCTCTCATTTGTAAGCTCGCCTATGAACTTTTCAATTGACGGCAGATACACATGGAGTTTCGGGTCAAGTACTTTTGATATGCCCGGAATTTCCTGCAGCAAACTCACTGCCGCATCAAAATCCTTGAGATATGAAAGCTCACGTGAAATTTCCTCGGTTGACGGAAGGAATTCGTGCAATGGTATATCAAGAAGACGTATGGTTACCGGAAGAGACTGCATGACACGTAGCATCTTCATGAAATCATTTTTCTGCAACGGAAGCAGTTTATCCAGGGCATTCACCCGCTCCTTTTTAGTCTGTGCAAGTATCATCTCTCTCACAATCGGAAGGCGGTTAGGTGCATTGAACATTCTTTCAGTTCTGCACAGCCCAATTCCCTCTGCCCCTCTCTTCCTTGCCATCTTTGCCCCTTCTACGGTGGCTGCATTTGCTCTCACACCAAGCTTTCTCACCTTATCGGCCCATGAAAGCAACTTATCCGTTTCTTTCGTGAATTTCGGGGGCACAAGCGCAACCGCTCCTTTAATCACGGCCCCTGCAGACCCGTCGATAGTAAGCATGTCGCCCTCCTCAAACGAGATGTTTCCTATCCTGCACCTGCCCTTTTCCTCATCAATAATAAGGTTATCACATCCGCTCACGCACGGCTTTCCGAGTCCGCGGGCGACAACGGCAGCATGGCTCGTGATGCCCCCGCGAGCTGTCAGTACACCCTGAGATGCCGTAATGCCATGAATATCATCCGGTGTTGTTTCCTCCCTTACGAGAATTATTTTCTTCCCCTTCTTACCCAGCAGAGAAGCTTTTTCGGGGTCGAAGACGATTTCACCCGAAGCAGCACCCGGCGAGGCATCCAGCCCTTTCGCAATCACTTCATATTTTTCGCCCGGGCCGATTATCGGATGAAGCACCTTTTCTATATCATCAGTGCTGATACGCATCAGTGCCTCCCTCCTGGTAACCAGCTTTTCATTTACCATATCCACGGCTATTTTTATGGCTGCCATGGCAGTTCTTTTCCCCGTTCTTGTTTGCAGAATGTATAATTTCCCATGTTGTATGGTAAATTCCATATCCTGCATGTTTCGATAGTGCTTCTCTAACTTGTTTGAGATTTTCACAAGCTCGCCATACATTTTCGGAAAAACTTTCTTCAGGGATTTTACCGGCTGCGGAGTCCTTTTCCCGGAAACAATGTCCTCTCCCTGTGCATTCACCAGAAATTCGCCGTATAACTTCTTTTCACCGGTTGACGGATTTCTCGTAAACGAAACACCCGTACCTGATTTATCGTCAAGGTTTCCGAAAACCATCATCTGAACCACAACTGCCGTGCCCACATCATCCGGCAAACCCTGATACTTTCTGTAAGTTCTTGCTCTCCTGTTATTCCACGACCTAAAGACTGCTTCCACTGCCATAAAGAGTTGTTCCCTCGGGTCATCGGGGATGACTGCTATTTCCTTGTAATCTTCAATAACTTTTTTCAGCCCCTTTACGGAAATCTCCTGATCCGTTTTTACCTTCTCTTCCTTCTTCCTTCTTTCAAGCGCATTATCAAATTTCTTTTCATTTATACCCAGAACAACGCTCCCGAACATCTGAAGAAAGCGACGGTGGGTATCATAGGCAAACCACTCGTTGCTACTTTCCCTCGCAAGCGATTTAGCAGTTTTATCATTGAGGCCAAGGTTGAGAATGGTATCCATCATTCCCGGCATTGATACCGGCGCCCCGGAACGTATGGAAACAAGAAGCGGATTTTCGGAACTGCCAAATTCTCTTTTTGTCTTCTTCTCCAATGCCTTCAACTCCGATAAAATTTCTTTTTTTAATGAATCTGGAATTTCTTTCTTTTTGAGATAGTTGATACACGCCTTCGTCGTGATAACAAAACCAGAGGGAACAGGAATGTCTATTCCGGTCATCTCTCCAAGCTGTGCTCCCTTATTTCCTACAACATCCTTCATTTCCTTTTTTACTTCTTCAAATGCATATACATTTCTCATTTTACGTCACCATTTTTTACTGCCACAACATGAAGAAAGGAATTAATGAAAGTTGTTTATATGTTTTTCGGTATTGAAACCGTGTTGTTGAGTACGGATAATTTTTATATTCTGACAGCCATCTCCCTTAAGAGGGGTGGAAATGCCAGAAGAAAGAAATTGGAAAGAATATAACGAGCAGTTGGTGAAATAGGGGCTGCGCCCCTATAACCCCATTCCGCCTTCGTTCCTCGGCAAGC
>CAZSHJ010000074.1:0-7465 GCA_964606745.1 uncultured Thermoplasmatales archaeon
TGCCGAGGAACGAAGGCGGAATGGGGTTATAGGGGCTTTGCCCCTATTTCACCTATGAATAAATCATATCTTTATCAGTTGCATTTATAGACAGCTATAAAATTGGCTGTGGGACAAAAATAGAAGCCATGGATTGATATTCTTATCCATTCAGGCCAAGAATACTGCATGGTCTGTAGCATAGTGTAAGACCTGCAGATGAGAGACCGTTTCTTTTAACCCATCAACTGTTTCCAGAGTAAGGATGCTTTCAGGGAGCTGGAACATTTTGGTTTTGCTGAGAACTATGTCCATTTCCAAGTGAACATTCCGAAAAGATATTCAGTTCAAGATGCAGAGATCATGTTGAAATCCCGTAGTGCTAAAAGAATATTCGAGAAGCCTCCTGGCTTTGGGAAACGGTATCCACGTGGGGGCTTTTGGAGCGGATACGAGCATATGGTCAACAGGAAAAATAAACTTGGGGTCAGCATGTATATGCAACAACAACGGTTATCTTGATTTACCGCCGAGTGAGATGCGGCATGACCGAGCGCCTTGTGGGCTAGGGCTTGCCTTATAAGGGCGCAGCCCCTACTTCATTGCATATATTATCTTTTTCCATATGTATAGTTGATTTCACTTTGGATTTCCCTGTATAGTTTTGCTCCATACTCCAGTATTTTTCGTTCCATCAGAACTGCTATGGCTTCTTCACCCAGTATTTTCATCAGTTCCCGAACTTCATCAGGATGCGATTTTATATACTTCACCACATTTTCTATGGTTTCTTCATCAAGTGTTATTTTCATTTCAAATCCCCTAATACAGTATATCATACGGCAGCTTATATTACTTTTGCAAGTCAGCAAAAACAAGGGGAAAGAAGGAGGGAGGAGGAAAAAGATGTCCCTCCTTCTTGAATGTGTGGTACAGCCGGCCCATGTGTGCCCACATCAGGGCGCTGTATAAACGCATGGGCATGCTATATGAACACTGCTATCAAACATTAAATACCCCTGGCATTTATAAACGAGGAGAGGGGCTGTTGCGTTATTTAAAAAACTTTCTATTTAGTTCATGCCTTTCCGGAAACAGAGTTTTACACGATTTCATAACAGCGGGTCATCAAAAGACAGGTTATATAAGCACCTCAAAATTCAGCCTGTCGACGGGCAATCTGCTTATATTTGAATACGACTGGGTGATTGTTGACTCGTTCGAAATTTTCATGGAAAACTTCATCCTTGCATGCCGGAGGAAGGTTTGTATCAAATTGCAAATAGGAAAACTTTCTGAAATTATTTGAAAACAATATGTATTAAAGCATGCTCAAGAAAGGGATACCCGGAGGGAAAATACTTCTGATTGTATATACAATGAGGGATACATTGTTCGAAAATTAAAACACATTAAACTATTTTACGGAATTGACAAAGCCCTAAAATGAGCTTTCAAGAGAGAACGAATGAGACATGCATCGTGGAACAATTCCTAGAGAAAAGAAATATTGGTTATTTCGGGGAAATTATCGGGTCGGAAGGAGGCAAGCAAGGTAAAAAATTGAGATTATAAAGTTCGGTTTTCCAGAGTTAAAACAGGCAGTGGCACAACGAAAGCCGGTTGAGAGAAGCATCCCCAGATTATATTTTTTTCTCCCGAGGAATTGATTACGTTCTAGAAAGGTAAAAACAAAAATTTTAACAGCCCGGGGTGTTTTTTCAGTAACTCCCTTGCCACTTTCGAGGGATAATCAACGTCACCATATACATTTATTGTTTCCAAGATTCTACTGTCCAAGGAATCAAAAATCTTATCAATTTTTTTATCATCTGCTTTAAGGAAGAATTTTCTCATTATCATGCCTTTTTTTAGTTCCTTTCCGAATTTTTTCATGTATTCATTCTCATAAGAACATGAATCCCCGCCTTCCAGAAGTTCTTTGAGTGATGTCGCCAGAATATCCGCTGCCAGCAGCCCCGGATAGATCCCACCTCCTGATGTCGCTTTCACCTGTGCAGCGGCATCCCCTACCAGAAAAACGTTCTTGCCAGAAAATTTGCTCCTTATCCCCAAGGGGATGACGCCTGCACTCATCTTGCCTTTCTCTGCCTCTATTATTTTAAGGAAATTCATGAAATACTCATTTGGCCCATGGCCTTCCCCGACACCAAGACCTATCCTTGCCTTTTTCCCTCCAGGCCCGGGTACGGGTATAATCCATGCAAAAAAACCCGGGGCGATAGTATTCCCGAAAAAGATTTTGACAGTTTCCTCCTGCATTTCGTACGGCACGGTTGTCTGTACGGCACGGATGTATTCTTTCGGTTCCGGGAAACCGAAACATTTTGCCACCGTGCTCATCGCTCCGTCTGCTCCGACCAGATAACTGCACCTGATTTCCTCCTTTCCCTTCACGATAATTCCATCGTTTTTTTCATGCACTTCCGAAGCTTTCCACCTAAATTTGTACTTTGCCCCTTCTGCCATTGCCGTTTCCGCCACATCCTTATCGAATTTTTCCCGGTCAATGACGACGGCGTGCGTCCTGTCGTCGCCTATCTTTATTTTCTTTCCGCCGGGCGAGTAAACATCAGCCCCTTTTATGGTATTTATAATGACATCACTGTCAACGCCCGCCAGTTTTATGACCCTCTCCGTGACAAGACCGGCACAGCTTACCGGCCTGCCGATTCTCTCATGCTCTTCAAGGACCACAACGTGATATCCTTCCGACGCCAGCATACGGGCCGTCGTGCTTCCTGCAGGGCCACCCCCCACAATAACTACATCATACCACATCATATCGCATCAAGTTTAAGTATCCAATCCCCATTTATATACTAAGTTGCGATTCAGATTAAAGCGATTCGGGCTGAATGCCGGGCTGACAAGAGCGACGGGAGCGATAAAATGATGATTGATTGGCTGTTAATACCGCTGGCAGTGGCTGCCGTGAATAAAAAGGATTCGTTCTCTCTGCTTTCGAGATTTGTGGCGGATAAAGACGGAAACAGGATAGGGGAAAGCATCTCTGTATACAATGACCTTTTGATAATAAAGAAGGACGGGGACTACTGTGCCATACCGCTAAAACATGTGGAAACGAAGGACGAGGAAATTCACGTCAAGGGGATCGTGCAGTGGGAAAAAGCCAGGGAGATGGCAGAGGAGTGGAAACAACATGTATAAGATGGCAATAATAACAAACGATATCCCCATGTCGCCGGGAAAGCTCGCCGCTCAGGTTTCCCATGCGGCAGTTGACTGTGCATTAAAGCTTTACAAGAGAAATCCATTGCTTTTAAAAAAATGGATGGACGGAGGACAGAAGAAAATTGTGCTCAGGACGGACATAGATGAAATCGAGGCATTGAAAAAGAAGGCAGGTTCGATGGGATTGTGCACATCTCTCATCCATGATGCAGGAATGACAGAACTGGAGCCCGGTACGGTTACCGCTCTTGCCGTGGGCCCCGCGGAAGAAAGCAAGATAGATAAAATTACGGGACAACTTCCATTGAAATGAAGAAAGAAATACATATTCTCGGAATAGACGATATGCCCTTCTCATTCGGTGATAAAACCGTGGGCATCATTGGAGTTGTAATGAGGGGAAACTCGTACATAGAGGGCATTTTGCGAACCACCATAACGGTGGACGGAACGGATTCCACACCTGTACTCATCAGGCTGATTGCGGGCACAAAGCACCTCAAGCAACTCAGGGCGGTAATGGTGGATGGGGCATCCCTAGGGGGATTCAATGTCGTTGACGGGGAGAAAATATTTAGGGAGACAGGACTGCCAGTCATGACAGTAACCAGAAACAAACCCGATGAAGGAAAGATGAAGGAGGCACTGAAAAAACATTTTGATGACTGGGAGGAAAGATGGGGAATAATAAACAGGGGAGAGATAAAAAAACTGGAACTGCCCTACCCGCTTTACGTGAAATGTTGGGGCATACCGTTAGATGATGCCACGGATATCATAAAAGTAAGCATCGTGAGAGGGGCGATACCCGAGCCGATAAGGGTGGCCCACTTGATGGCATCGGGGATAAAAACAGGCGAGTCGTAATAGGCATGGTGGAAAACAGGAAGGATGTCGGATTATATTTATGAAGTCCAATATGCTATTCTTCCAGTACGAGGATAAAGTGTAAAATCATCATATCGAAAGTTATGCAGTGTGCAAAATTCACAGAGGAGTAATATCGTGAAATAGGGGTGCATCCCATTCCACTCACTCTGGTAATTAACACAATTTTGAGAATAAGGGATGAACTTGTGAGTAAGGTCTAAGGTGCTGGGGGAGAGATTTGGGTGCGTATTTATTGGTAAAAATTGATGAGAAACAGAGAAAAATAAAAGAAAAAGAAGAGTAGGGGAGAAGAAGATAATTTGTTTTAGATGCCGAAAAACTGGCTGATGAACCAATTAAATAGGATTTCAATGAAATCTCTGAATGGGGTTCGATAATACGGCATGCTTACTTCAAGTGTCACCCAATCGCTTTCGCTATCAACCAAGTCCTTGACTTTGCATTTAACGACATAGTCGCCGTCTTCAGCCCATGTATGTGTTAATGTTATCTCAGTTCCAGAGTCTACAAACTCTGTCCATCCGCTATCTGTTCCATCGCCCCAGTCGACAAAGTAGCTTACATCGAAGCCGTCAGGGTCTGTTCCTACGATTGTGTATTCATATGTTGTACCTGTCTCACCTTCTGTTGTTCCTTCTATTGTTGGTTCATTCGGCGCTGTGTTATCCATAGCATACCAGTTTGATCGTCCAATAGATACACCATCAGCAAGAACTTCAATATACCCAACGCCTTTGCCGTAGTCAAGACCTATCTGCCAGTATGTATAGCTCCAGCATGATGCCCAATGTTCAGGAATCATTCAGTCCCATTCCCATTTATTTTCTAATCCAGTTCCATTGTCATACCACCATCTATGTGTAATAGTAACTTCAAAAAGGTCATCACTGGAGACCTCAACATAAGCATAGACTTCTCCATCTATTGGCCATTCTTTTATTCTTAGTCCAGTATCTTGCCAGTCGTTTATATAATCTGTTGTATAACAGGCATCTAATGTTACGTCTAAATTTTTTGAGGAGCTTCCTAGCATCGGCAGAGAGGTCATTGTTATCATCAGGCCTACAACCAAAACAGGTAGTATTTTATTTTTCATTTTATCGTCTCCAATTAATAATGGATTTAAATTTAAATATTTATTGGTACTGTAATGCATGCACAGACTAAGAATAGGGTTTTTTATGGATAGCCGCCTATTTTTAGACTCGGATCGCCGATAAGCAGCCACTGTTGAGGGGTTTTAGTGTCCCATTTTGCTCTTCGTGGTCCTGAGAATCTGTCGAGATATTCTGTGATTGCTTGACCGCAGGCTTCTCCGAGAATATCAACACCGTCAACACCGTACGCATGGAAGAATCGATTGTCAATGTAGCCGCTGTAATATTGTGTGCAGTCAGGTATATCATCATTGTCCCAGCCGTAGGTAGCAACCCATTCAAGCCCTGTATATCCAATGGTTGCAATAGCGCCGCCTCCGCTTTTTCGTGTAAGCACCCAACTCCAACATTCAGGAGTAGGGAAGTATTCTAAGGGGCTTTTAAGGAAGTTGAAAAAGCTGACATTAAATTCACTATTATGGCATGCACCAATCACGCAAATAGGGAGTTTTTCACCATTGTTTAGCGCCAACATATGGTAAATGTTTATCCCTCCAGGGGTGTTATTCCAATTATATTCTCTAAACCAGTGGGTGTTATACATCATTGGGTTGCCATGTCCTGCCAAGTATAAGAATCCACAGCCATCATTTATCGCCCCTATTATATCAGCAGGTTTTGGAACAGGTAAACCTGTGTCCTGTTGGGATGCCCATACTCTTACAAGTGTAAATTCGTCCAAATGCTCAGCTGCATATTTACCACGTTCTTCTCCTTCGAAATAGTCGTTGCCTAACGGTGGTCCATCGTCAAAGGAGTCTCCTCCGACACTAACTATCTTTTCAAACCATGAGGGATCTGTTCCTTCAGCCTCATAGGTGATTATTTTATCTACCATCAATCGGACTTCAAAATTGTTCCTACAGGGAAGTCTCCCGATGTATACGTCAGGATACAAATCCACTATGTCTTTAGCGTCCAACGTCCACTCAGAAAAGAACCCATTATTGTCACTGTCCCAGTCATCAAAAACAGGCTGACCATCTTCATACTTATAAATATCCGCATAATACAAATCGGTAAGACATCCCGCTTCGCCAGTAGAGTCAAGAAGCGTATTATATCTTGCTGGAACATGCCACAGATCATCATTAGAAATACGGGGACCTTCGACGCCCCAATTGACAGCAAAAAGGGACTTCAGCCCGCCGACAAGCAACACATATGAGATACCCCAGTTTTCAATAGCGTCTTTAATGAAATATTTTATCTTTTCAGGTTGGTCTACTCCAGAATATTCACTATAGATTGACTCGGTTGTTTTCAGCGTAGTTTGGACACCGTAGCTATTCTTATGCATAATCAACGGCTGAAGGCCACTAGAAAACAATTCAGGAGCTATGATGACCATGTCGTATTCATCTGCGAAGACAACAGGTGTTTTAGGAAGTTCGTATGTAACGTCGATATGAAGTTCTCCTGCAGCGTATATCTGATTTTCTGCAGGGCGATATTGAACAGGGAAGCATCTAAGGTTTATGATGATGACATGGTCTTTTCCTTCTAATCCTGCGTGAACGCTGAAATCGTAGTGTTTTCCCGGATACAGTTTATTGTTGCTGTAGACGGCGATATTCTCTGTATCTGTCTCAGTTGAAATTTCGGCACCATTAATCAGTGTAACAGGCGAAGGGGTAGATACTATCTTATTTGATATGCTATATTCTTTTATATTGGATAATGTAACATGTACATTCCTTATTTCTGTGCCGAAGGGAAACACATATTTTTTATTGATTGTCGGAAGTATAGGCTCGCCAATAGTTTGAGTATTCGCATTAGCTTCCTCCAGCTCTATAAAAAGATGTTCATTTTTCTTAATAATTGGCTCAGAAAATACAATAGACTCTGAATAGGTTGTCAGCTCAGATTTTCGCTCAATTTTTTCGAGATACGAGCTTGCTCCAATTCCACTAAGAACTAAAATTCCTAATACTACTAATGTTATAATTTTTTTCATCTTTTTACCTCCAATTAAAGCATAAACTTAATTTAGTATATAAATTTTTTTATGAAATTAGGCCGGGAATACTGCGTGGTCTGTAGCGAAGCGTAAGACCCGCAGATGAGAGGCCGTTTCTTAACCCATCAACTATTGTATTTCTGTCGTGCGCGGCAGACCATAAGGTCTGCCCCTCAACGGCACGACAGGGGTCTAAAAGAATGAACAATAGACCTTTTGCATAATTAGAATTTTTTTGCTATTCTATTCTAACTGCATC
>CAZSHJ010000075.1:0-6806 GCA_964606745.1 uncultured Thermoplasmatales archaeon
ACTTCAGAAAGTGAATCGCTGCTCAAAATCGTTATTACGCAAGAGGTCTAATATTTGAGTCCATGTCATAATGGCTTTACTCCATAATGCTCGTAGATTCATTATTTCGTGATATTCATCAGCCATTAATATTAAACCAAAATAAACTTAAATAACAATCGGTGTTTTATCACCCTCAGATGTTACAGAACCCCTTTTTTCTCTCCCAACTTTTATTTACCCCAGCCCCATTATTTCTGCATGCAGATTGCAGATGCTGGCCTGGACACCCTTATTGAAAAGTGGGAACGGTTTTTTTACGACTATTGTAAGGAGGAAATAGATAGTATAGCCCTCATGTATCCCGAGAAAAAGAGTCTGATTCTTGATTACTGGACCATAGACGCCCATGATGCTGAGATGGCGGAATTACTTGTTGAGAAGCCTTATATTTCCCTGTACGCAGCGGAAACTGCTCTTAGAAAGGTGGACATGCCCGTTGACCCTCCGCCGCAGCTTCATTTTAGGGTAAAAAATCTTCCAGAAATACAGAAGATAGGAATACGGGACTTGCGTTCCCAGCATCTTGGCAAATTCATAGCTGCCGACGGCCTTGTCAAAAAGGTTACGGAGGTGAGACCCAAACTGGAGAATGCAGCCTTTCAATGTTTGAGGTGTGGTGCTATAATAAGGGTTTCACAGGACGATACTGTGTTGAAGGAACCCTTGGAGTGTTACGAAGACCAGGGGGGGTGTGGCAGAAAGTCATCGTTCCGGTTGCTTACCGAGGAGTCGAGATTCATCGATTCACAGAAAATAGAGATACAGGAGAATCCGGAAGATTTGCGGGGTGGTGCCCAGCCCCTCCGCCTTACAATTCACTTGGAGGATGACCTTGTCGGCAATATCGTTCCCGGTGACAGGGTTATGATGAACGGTATACTGCACGGGCAGCAGAGGAGAAGAGGAACCATAAAACTCACGGAATTCAACAAGGTCATGGATGCAAATACCGTTGAGCAGAAAGAGCAGGCATTCGAGGAAGTCCTGATAAGCGATGAAGACGAGGAAAAAATACTGGAGATGAGCAGGGACCCGCTTATATACGGCAAAATAAGGGAATCGATTGCACCCACGATATACGGGCTTGATACGGAGAAGGATGCTCTTGCCCTGCAGCTGTTCGGCGGCGTGGCGAAACATATGCCCGACAACACTCGTATAAGGGGCGATATCCATATTCTGCTCGTGGGTGACCCCGGTACTGCAAAGAGCCAGTTGCTAAGATATATCTCCCTTCTTGCGCCCCGCAGCGTTTACACCTCGGGAAAATCGAGCAGTGCTGCAGGTTTGACCGCCTCGGCAGTCAGAAGTGACGAGTTCGGGGAGGGCAGATGGACGCTGGAGGCGGGAGCGCTTGTACTGGCTGACCTGGGGGTTGCATGTGTTGACGAGCTTGACAAGATGGATCCAAAGGACAGGGCAGCCCTTCATCAGGCAATGGAACAGCAGGAGATTTCGGTGGCGAAGGCAGGAATAAATGCCACGTTGAAATCACGGTGTTCATTGCTGGGTGCCGCCAATCCGAAATTCGGACGTTTCGACGAATTTGCTTCAATCTCCGACCAGATAAATATGCCTCCTGCCCTTCTCTCCAGATTTGACTTGATATTTCCTGTCACCGACCGCCCTGACAGGGGAAGGGACACAAGCCTGGCGAGTCATATCCTGGAAGTACATTCGATTGGAGAAAAGATGGAGCATGAAAAGCATGCAGGGGAAGAATACTCCGATGAGTTGGAGAGAATGGTAAAGCCGTCGATCGACCCGGAATTTTTCAGAAAGTATATTGCCTATGCAAAAAGAAGCGTATTTCCGGTAATGTCTAAAGAAGCGATCGAAAATCTGAAGAATTATTATGTCGATGTGAGAGCGGCATCAAGGGATTCCGTGCCGTTTACGCCGAGACAACTGGAAGCATTTGTCCGCATAGCGGAGGCATCCGCCCGCATACGCCTCTCGGATGTTGTGACAGTGGAGGATGCACAGAGGGCTATTGACATTGTGGACTACTATCTGAGGGAGGTGGGGATGGACAGGGAGACAGGAGATCTGGACATAGACATAATAACATCTGGTATTTCCCATAGCCAGAAAGACAAGATGAAAATATTGACCACCATAATACGGAATATTTGCGATGAAGGGGAATCTGCATCCATGGATGGTATAAAGACGAGGGCAATGGGAGAGGGACTGGATGAAAAAACCGTGGAAAGTATGATGAGCAAGATGATAAGAGGAGGGATAATATTTGAGCCTAAAAGGGGAAAATACAGACTTACCAGTGAATGAAATATTCATTAAGACATACGTGATGGGAAGCGATATACTGGTAGCAGCATGCGATACGGAATTAATTGGAAAAACACTGGAGCACGGAGAAATAAAATTTGAGGTATCAAGGAATTTTTATTATGGTATACGGGGTGACGAAAAATTGCTGGAAACCCACCTCCGGAAGGCGACAATAGCAAATCTGGTCGGCAAGAGGTGCATCGGATGCGGGATAAGGATAGGACTCATATCGAAAGAAAATGTTTTAAACATAGGGGAGGTTCCCCATGCACAGTTTGCGTTGATGATATAATATGTTTTGTGTGGAATGTGGAAAGGAAACAGATGAGCTTTTTGGCGGATTATGCATCAAGTGTTATATCAAAAGTAACAAATTTTTTGATATACCGGACAATATCAGCATTACCGTGTGCAGGAATTGCAATGCTTACAAAATAGGTGGAGAATGGATGCATGGCGAGATGGATGTAATACTCAAAAATTTTCTGGAGGAGAATATCAGGCATGAGGGGCTAACAAATTTTAGCGTACAGTTGGAGGAAGATAAGGTTATATGTACTGGGGAATTTCATGGCTTTACTATACGCGAAGAGGGAACGATCGGCATAAAGATAAAAAATAGCATATGTGAAACATGCTCTAGGATGAAAGGCGGTTATTTTGAGGCAATTCTACAGATAAGAAAAGAAGACGGGGAGGTGGCGGAAAGGGAGATGGAGTTGAGCGATGAAGTGGTGTACAAAAGAGCATCAGAATACGGTGGGGGCTATGTATCAAAGAGGGAAATAAAGCACGGGGGTGTGGACTACTACATCGGGGACAAAAAAATGGCTGCGTCCGCTGCAAAAATTTTGAATGAGGCATTTCATGGTGAGGCCAGCATTTCACCTTCACTGGTCGGCATGAAGGATGGCAGAGAGATTTACAGGAATACATATATCGTGAGGATTCCCGGCTATTCAAAAAACGGGTATGTTGAAATCGATGGCAGTGTCTACAGAATATTCGACATGGGAAAGAGGATAGGTATGAGGGACATGATAAAGGGTGAGAGGAAATATTTTTACAGGGGCGAGATGGCGAAGGCAAAGGTTCTGGACGTGAAGGAAATGGAAGCGATTGTTCTTTCAAAGAAGGAGAAGGAGGTGCAGATTCTTGACCCGGAGAATTACGGAACGGTTGTGCTGTCAAAACCTGATGAAATGGAGGTGGGGAAAACGGTGAAAATAGTGAAATGGGGAGGCAGGACATATCTGGTGGGTGACTGATTGGCTGTAATAATATCTTTTGACATGGATGGCACTCTTGTTCGAAAAAATTATGTGGAGCATGTGTGGCTTGAGGCAATCCCTGAAATTTATGCCCAGAAGAATAATATGGACTTTAGGGAAGCAAAGGAACATCTGGAAAGTGAGTATATGAAGGTGGGTGAGTATGCCGTTGAATGGTATGACATAAAATACTGGCTTAATAAGTTCGGGCTTGATTGCAACTGGAGAAAATTACTCGAGGAGCATGCTAATATGCTTCGGTTTTATCCCGAAGTAAAGGGAGTGCTGGACAGCCTCGGCAAGAAGCATAAACTTATCATAACATCGAATGCCGCCCGGGAGTTCATAGATGTCGAAAGCAAGGTGCTGGACCTTGAAAGAAAATTTGAATACATATTTTCGGCAGTCACGGATTTCGGGTGTACAAAGAAAAGTCCAGAAGTATATCAAAGGATATGCAAAATTCTTGACGTTGAAAGAGATGAGATTATTCATGTGGGCGATAACTGGGAATTCGACTACCTGGCGGCATCGAAGGCAGGCATCAAAGCATTCTATCTTGACAGAGACAGAAACGGGATAAGGGGAGGAATGCATGTTGTGGAAAACCTTAAGGAGTTCGAGGAGAAACTGTTAGATGAGGGAAAACGTTGGATGAATTAACGAAAAATATAAGGGAAGCCGTTAGGCTGCATTTCGAGGGTGTTATATCAGGATGAGAAAAGAAATATAAAACGTGATAACATAAAGATGATATGAAAAGCCTCGAATTTTGGATAACTGTTGATATTTGGACGTTCTTTGGGTTTTGCTTTGATTTCTGGTGATGGAAAAGGCAGTGGTTATGATATTTTAGTTCACTCGACATAATAATGGAATAATTCAAAATTCTTGGCTTAATAAAATGAAATTTTATATATTAGTATGTTATTTATCCTTTATATGGGGAAATAAATGGGTGTAAAAGAAGACATATTTGAAGAATTTTTTCAAAAATTAGAAAATGATGAAGAATTTCCAAATTCCGTTGTTGACGGGTTAAGGGAATTAAAAACTACTAATCGCATAGATTCCAAAGAAAATATTTTTGAGATTATAAAAGAGAGGTGTGAGGATACTGATAAAAATTAAAGGAATTGAAATAAATGCATTTCGTGGGATACCCGAGCTGCAATTAAATCTTGATGGTAGAAATCTGCTTATAAAAGGGGGAAATGGAACCGGTAAAAGCTCAATCGTTGATGCCATTGAATTTTTCTTTAGGGGAAAGGTATCACATCTTGAAGGAGTGCAAAGCTTATCCTTGGTCAAACATGGACCTCATAAAAATTTTGGTCCAGAGGATATAGATATTAAAGTTGAGTTTAATCCAGGGAATATTCTATTAAACAGAACCTACGATTCCGAGCCTACCCCTCCACCAGAATTCGAACAATATTTTAGGGTTGCACAAGAGGGAGTTTTTACTTTAAGAAGAGCTAAAGTCCTGGAATTTATTAATAGCCAACCAAGGGAGAGATCTCGTGCAATAGGGAATATAATCGGCGTAGAGGCATTGGATTCTGTTGAACTGAATATGAAAAGGCTTTGGGAAGACCTTGAAAGTAAGATAGAAAATTTTAAGGATGGTATAAAAGAGTTATTAGAAGAAATTTCAAAACTATTAGGCACCGACATAAATGAATTAGGTGATATCTTAACACCTCTAAATCGTACTTTAGCTAAACAAAATTTACCACCGGTTTCTTCATTTGAAAAGATGAATAAACATGCTAGAAATTTGTGGAGCTCGATAAGAGAGAAAGAAGCTATCACTGAGTATGGAAATATGAGACATATTTTATCTTCAGTAGGGACAGTGACAATAGACGAAAACATTATTCAAAAAATTAATGAATTCAATGAAAAGAAAATTGAATTAAAGGAAAAAAATGCCCATATTGAATTGGCAATAGTTGATTTGCTTAATATCGGTCAGGATGTTATTGACAGGGAAAATATGGATGTTTGCCCTCTCTGTCAACAAAAAATTAATAGAAAAGAAGTACTTGGTCAAATTAAGCAACGTTTGGAGTTAATGAGTGAACTTTCCGAAGAAAAATCCGCTATCGAGAGAACGTCTAAGTCTATAACTCATAAAATTTTCAGATTAATTGAGAATATACGGGGTTTAATTGACAAAATCGAGTCAATTAGAGAATTAGGAGAGGAAAAGAAGATTCTCGAAAAAGGGCTTGTTGATTTGAATGAATTCATTGAAAAAACTAATCTTGCAAAAGATTTTAAAGGGGAAATAACCACTGATGAATTTAAAGGGATTACCAATAATATTGTTGCAATATTTTCAGCTATTTCGGTTAAAGCTAGAGATTTTATGAGGAAAATCTATTTAACTGAAAAGGAGCATGAAGCCTTTGAAATAATAGTGTTACTACGTGAAGTTAATAATCTGGTCTCAAAAATTATAGTGTAAGACATATATACCTTCGACTTTTACGTGTTTATGCGAGGGGATAAAGTATGCACTTTAGAAGATAGATTAAGGAAAGAAAAAAATCCCAAAGTAAGGGATAGATTGAGAATGATAATTCTCTTAAAAGAGGAATACAAACAAAAGGAGGTAGCAAAGATAATGAGGGTGACAGAGAGAACAATTTATACATGGAAGAAGAGATATGAGAAAGAGGGAATTGAGGGATTGAAGACAAGGGAAAAACCTGGGAGAAAAAGAAGACTATCAGATGAAGATGTCACCCCTTCCACGCAATAAATTGCGTGGCTTTCCCCTCAAGGGGAAGAAAACGCCTATCGGCGTTTTATAATTTTCCAGGCGATTCATCCCAGACCTAAAGGTCTGGGTTTTCTCGCTTGGATTTCATAAAGAAACTGAAGGATATGCTGAAACAAAAGGAATACTGGACAACAAGAGATGTAAGGAATCTGATAAAGATAGAGTTTGGTATAGGATACACCTTTAGGCATGTTGCAAGGATATTGAGAAAATTGGGCATGAAATATCAGAAGCCATATGTAAATGATTTTAGAAGACCAAAAGATGCAGAGGAGATTTTAAAAAAAGATTAGAAGAAGCAAAAATAGATGATGCAGTTATTTGTTTTCTTGATGAATCCTCTCATTACCCAAATGTTAATACTGCAAGATTATGGTCATTTGGTAAGCTGAGGATAAAGAAAAATA
>CAZSHJ010000076.1:0-6791 GCA_964606745.1 uncultured Thermoplasmatales archaeon
GCAGTTAGAATAGAATAGCAAAAAAATTCTAATTATGCAAAAGGTCTAGTATTTATATACCACTTTTTCATATAAATCTCAGGGCAGAATATGAAAAAAGCAATAGTGGTATTGATTGTATCTTTATTAATCAATATTTCTCCGGTTATCATTGGAGCAGAAAGTGGCATCCAGCCTGATGATTTACCGTCTTCTTTTAGCTGGTGTGACATCAACGGTACTGATTTCACCACACCGGTGAAAAATCAGGCTCCTGCTCCAACATGCGAGGCATATGCACTGGTTGCTGCCCTTGAGACAATGATGCAATATCAAGTGGGGGAACCATACAGCCCTGACCTTTCAGAAGCGCATCTTTATTTTTATCCGGGTGGAACCTATGAAGCAGGATATGTAAACTTGGTTGATGCGGCAAACTATCTTATGGTTCATGGTGTTCCCGACGAGGGATGTTTTCCTGATCCGCACAGACCATTCGATTTCTCGTTTGAAAGCTTGCCAGAATGGAAAAACAGGACCGTGAAAATAGGCGGATGGCACTGGGTGGAACACACTCAGGAAGCAATGAAAAAGGCGCTGATAGAACATGGCCCGCTCATAGTATGCACCTACTTCTGGAAGGATTTCTACTACTACCACGGAGGGGTATACAGACACAAGTGGGGGATGATTGCTGGAGGGCATGTCATGGCAATCGTTGGTTACGACGATAACGAGCATTGCTGGACTATAAAGAACAGCTGGGGAACCGGATGGGGTGAGGACGGATGGCTCAGAATTGATTATGATTACCTTTCATTAGCAGATTGGTACGGCGATGGCACAGGAGTGATGTATCTTGACAGTGTATATGGCAATCTCATGCCCGATATTCCAGAAATCCAGATAGAACAGCCGCGTATATATCACACCTATATTTTTGGACATGGATTTCCGACAATATTCAGAAGTGTGCCGTTCATTCAGGAAGCTTCTCCGCGGATTATGGGGCAATATACTGTTAAAGTGAATGCGGAAAATACGGATAAAGTGGAATTTTATCTCGATGGTGAACTTGAGTATGTCGACGGGGAACAGCCATATGAATGGTCTCCTGCTACATCTTATGGCATACATACCATTGAAACGCTGGCATACAACGAAGAGGGAAATATGTCGAAAGATATCATAGATGTGTTTGTCATCATCTGATCACATCTTCAAGGATTTGAAATTATATAAAAGGTTTCTAGGGTTGGGGGGGTTTTCCGTGCGTACTTACCAATAAAATCTACAATCACCAGAGAAGAATAAAAATTACGCTGGGAGCAGGATTTGACCATCTTTTAGTATTATGGGGT
Organism: uncultured Thermoplasmatales archaeon; assembly: GCA_964606745.1. Lineage (GTDB taxonomy): Archaea > Thermoplasmatota > E2 > UBA202 > DSCA01 > VBQP01. The sequence continues at coordinate 1,341 of CAZSHJ010000076.1, forward strand.
GAGGCAATTAGTAACCTCTTCATTCTATTAAATTGATTATCTTTATAAAATCTGAGCTGAGATAAAATAGGTTTAATGTTCTTAATATCAGTTTAACTTGGTTATCTCTTATCTCTGAAATTCCAAAATCTAATCTCTCATCACTATTTATTATATTGTTGTAAAATTTTATATACAACCATTTATTATAATTAGAGTCAATAATAATTATTTTATCTTGCAAGCTTTCATCTGGAACAGAAAAAATTCCATATCCTCCGAACAGAACAGGATTTTTTCCTTTAAATGTTATAAATTTTAGCCAATTTTTATTAGTCACCATTTTTCTTTCCAAATCTATTGATAAGAATATATTTGCACTTAAATCACCAATTCGGCCAAGTAAAGATGGATACTTGAAGTCATCTTTACTTAAATCATAAGTTGTAATATTTACATCATCAAAAATCTTGTTAAAAAAGTAATTTCTTTCTTCTAAAGCAATACTTTTGGTTAATCCAAAAATAATGGGGTAGTAATTTCCGTTTGGGTCAAATATTGCTTTATCCACCACTGGCTCGATGCCTATTTGAACAAACTGATTCAGGCCTACTTCACCTTCTGTTTGAGGGGAATTTTTCACATACTTATCAACTAAAATATTTTCGTTGTAATCATCAATAGTATTTCTTACAAAATTTCTTAAAATAGTTTCATCTAACTCATTTGGCATATTTTTTCACCTCCTTATAAATTTTCCCTAATTCATCTGATAATTCTCCGGTTAGATCTACTGTGGGCAAATCATCATTTACTCTTTGCGTAGCCGTTGTAGGCACAACATTTTTCACTCTTTCTGCGGCTTGTGCTCCCTTTTGATTTTTTAAATAAAATCTTGCGCCCAATTCTTTCCAAAATAATTCTATTATTTCCAATTTATTATAGAAAACACTCAATATTAGAGTTACTATTAATATGAATGCAAGTACACCAATTCCCATAAGATTGTCTTTATCAAAAAAAATTAAAATAATTAGTAGAATAAAAGAAATTATTGCAAAAATCAATGGAATATATTTTAATTCATCTGGATCGTTACTCATTTTATTTGATAATCCTAATATTAATTAAAAAATTATTTATAAAACTTTGTATCTCAAAATATTCCTAACATTCCGTGATATCTTATTTGCTCTCACAAAGATTATCTCAAATTCATATTTATTAGAAAAGATTATAATTCAGCAGCAAAATTCATCATATCACGATTTTGTAGGAATATCATATCTCAAAAACGAGACTGAAGAAGAACTTTGAGCCCTACTTGCAGATGGTAGTGCATTTTTCCCGATTCAGGGCATTCCCCAAATATTTATAGAATAGTAGCGGGACATGGATTTGAACCATGGATCTTCGGGTTTCTCTGAACTCCTTCTTTGGGAACGAAACACCTTTTTCTAAGAAGAGGGTTCTTATGAGCCCGACGGGTTTTCCTGACTACCCCACCCCGCTATATGGATTTTTCGGGTTTCCCGGATTTTAGTTAATGTAACACAATTTATTAAGCTATCGATTTAAGGTCAAGAAATAAAGTTACATTATGATTCTATACGAAATCCATAAATAAGGAAAGGGGATTTATTCATGTGATTGAAATGAAGGTGGCAAAACTGTTTCTTGTTTTATTTGCCGTTGCCATTCTCTCAGTGCCCGCAGTTTTTACGCCATTCAGGGCAAGTGCTTCAGATGAAAAAGCCGAGATAAGATATACCATTTTCACGGAAGATGGAACTTTTGAAGGAAAGGACGTAGTATCCCCAGACAAAGCGGATATGGTAATAAAGACAATAGAAAAAATAAATTATGATTTTCGTGCCCTGAAATCATCGCTTACACCGGAGGAAGTGGAAAATGCAAAAGCGTTACTCGTGGGCGACATCGCCAGTCTGAGCTGGCTTAAGATTTTTGCTTATATGCTAGATAAGATAGAGGATGTCATAGATGCTTATCTCACTCCCTGGGCAACAGTAAGCGTATTTTCCCATATATTCAGTTACGGTCACGGAAAGGCCTGCGTACCTCTGCAAAGCAATCTCCCGTTGGGTATCACCCGCCAGACGTATGTGGGCCTGCTCCTCCGCCCGATATGGTGGAATTATAACATCTTCAGCTATACCATTGTAAGGAGCGGTCACCTTATGCCGCCGAGAATCGATTTCTGGGACACTTTGGGAAGGCAGAGCGGCTTCATGATAGGATTCATGGGGATTCACATGAGTGTAATACGGCCCCTCGTGCCCGACACGCATATATTTATCGGAAGGACGCTTCTTCTTGTGAACAAAGATTTGATGTTTTAGATGGACTATAAAAAACTCGGCTTTAGGGCAGGACTTGAAATACACCAGCAACTTGATACCCATAAATTATTTTGCAACTGTCCTTCAGTAATTATCGACAAAGCGGATTATTCTTTCGGGCGGCAGTTCATGCCCACCCGCTCCGAACTCGGTGATGTGGACAGGGCGGCACTGGCCGAAGCAAAGAGGAGAAGAGAGTTCATATACTTGGCTTCATCGGAGGCGACATGCATGGTGGAGGCAGACGAGGAACCGCCCCATGCTGCAAATGATGAGGCAATGGGCATCTGCTTGACAGTGGCTTCCATGATGAAGGCAAAAATTGTCGATGAAGTCCATTTCATGAGGAAAATTGTCATAGACGGATCGAATACCACGGGCTTTCAGAGGACAGCCCTTGTCGCACTCGGTGGCGGGGTGGATGACATAGGCATAGAAACGATATGTCTTGAAGAGGATGCTGCGCGTCATCTCGATGAGAAAGGCAACGTTGCAAAATACGGGCTTGACCGCCTGGGTATTCCTCTTATAGAGATTGCAACAGCCCCGGAAATCACATCGCCGGCGGAGGCGGGGGAGGTGGCGGCGAAGATAGGGCAGATTTTGAGGGCGACGAGGAAAGTGAGGAGGGGCATAGGAACGATACGCCAGGATTTGAACGTTTCAATCAAAGGCGGCAACAGGGTTGAGATAAAAGGGGTGCAGGAATTGGGGAGCATTCCCGGCATTCTTGAAAACGAAGTTGGGCGACAGCTTGAGATGCTGGAAGTCGCAGAAGTACTGGGGAAAAGAGTAAAAAGGAATGAGGTGAAAAAGATAAATATAGTCGACGTGAGCGACATATTCTCCAGCTCGAAATCAAAAGCCGTACAAAGCGGCATTAGTAATGGGGGGTGCATCGTGGCTGCCCGCCTGCCGGGATTCGGTGGGCTGATGGGCGGGGTGAAGAACAGGAATAATCGTCTTGGAAAAGAATTTGCGGCGGTGGCGGAGGCGGCATGGGGCGGCATCATGCATTCCGATGAACTGCCAAACTACGGCATTTCTGCAGGTGAGGTGAACGCAGTTAAGGATAGACTCGGGTGCAGCGGTACGGATGGATTTGTGTTGTCAATCGGGAAGGAAAAAGTGGCAAGGGAATGCATTGGCGCGGTGATTGCCCGTGCTGTGGGGGCTTTTGACGGCGTGCCGAAGGAGGTGAGAAAAGTCATGCCTGACGGAATGACAAAGTACATGAGGCCCATGCCGGGGGCGGAAAGAATGTATCCTGAGACCGACGTACCGCCGATTTCCATTGGCAGGGAGAGAAAAAAAAGAATAAGAAGCAGTCTTCCTGAAATGCCGGAGGAGAGGATATCAAGATACGAGGGTTGCGGGCTGGGACATGAAGATGCAAAGCAGATTGTTTACGGGGACATAAATGATTGGTTTGATTACCTGGTGGGGAGGCATCCCTCGGGAGCAAAAGCCATAGCAAGGGTTCTGCTGAATATCATGCCGGAAATCTGGAAGGAAGGGGCTGATGCGGAAAATTTAACGGTGGGGCACATCGACAAAGTGCTAGAAGGATTGGAGAAAGGGCTGTTTTCAAAGGAGGGCATAACGTTAGTTCTGGAACAATGGAAAAAGAAACCCGACGATTCATTGCAGGATGCAATAAAGGAATGCGGACTCGTAGCAATTAGCGAAGCGGATGTGAGAAGCGAAATAAAAAAGATAATATTGGAGCATGAGAGCATGGTGAATGGGAAGGGGGAGGGAGCAATAGCTCCTCTGATGGGCATCGCAATGAAGAAGATGAGAGGAAGAGCAGACGGCTCGTTGATACACAAAATCCTGAAGGAGGAGATAGAAAAAGCATAACAGGGATAAACCCAAATCTTAGAGTAAATAAGTGGGTGAGATTGATTGAGCGAGTCATCTAACTGGTATGATGGATATTTTAGTACAGTTTCCAATCAATACTGTATATAATCCCTGCCATTTGAAAAATCCACTGAAACCATAAATTTCCACTCTTGAACCTCCCCCTCCACCAAAAAGATTGAACTCCTGTATTCCATTTCCGTCTTTTACAATGAAAATTCCTGGAAGTGACGGGCATCTATAGCTCAAATCGATTTTTTCTTCATCAAAATGTGTCACATGATATACATTAGAGATTATGAAAAGTGTGGCATTGTAATATGTTCTGTCGCCATAATTTGTCTGTGGTATTGTTGATACCTTTTTATCATTATTATCAGCGATTGATACCATTGCTGTGCTTAAAAGGATGCCAGTGATGCAGGCAACAAGTATGTTTTTTCTCGTACTTCTTCTTCCGATATTACTTAATTTCTGCATTAAAAAAAATAAACAAAAATTCATTTATAAAACCATCTATCACATTACATAATCACCTACGACCCACATGTACCGTCCACTCACTTTTCAGAGAAAAGATTCGTATTTGCACCAGTACTTAATATTCTGTATAGTATGGACTTGAGGAATTTGGATTGGAAGAGAGGTTTATTTAAATCCTAATCTTTTTGCTGTCCATTCTTTTACAGCGGCTGACTGCATTTCTTCCCATGAATTAAATCTTGAATGAGATTTCACATGCTCATCAAATTCTTTGTCTGGAATATTTTCAAACAGTTCTTGAGTAATATTTTCTTTATCTTTAGGGATTAAACCACTGTTTCTTATGAACTCGTACATATTTTTAGCATCTGTATATTTTCTCGTAAAGCTCGGTGGAAACAGTTCCTCGAATGAAATAGTATGTTTTTCCTCAACTTGCTTGAGTTTTCTCTCCAAATCTTTTAAACCTTTCATTAATTTCCTATCATCTACATCCACTTTTATAGGCATGAAAGACAAACAAAGAGAAGAATATGTAATTTTCGATTTATATTTTGTTATTTCTTTTAATGTTATATTGCCTTTCTCATCAAGTTAAGCCATTTGTTTTCATTACCATACGACCAGCATTCGATAACCTATTTTATGCCTCGAATTTATTGACAGAACCACAATCCCACACATATGTTTATTATAGTAACTACTATAACAGTACTTCGGAATGTAGCTGACTGAAAACATCAATTTTGCTGATTTTTGCTTG
>CAZSHJ010000077.1:0-6270 GCA_964606745.1 uncultured Thermoplasmatales archaeon
TTTGTCTTGGGCCAAGACAAACTTTCATTTCTTTTTATCATTATCGGACAACGCTATATGTTCTTCAACATCACAGAGAATTTAAAGCTATCAACTGATTGTTACAAGGATGTTTTATCGCCCTCAGATGTTACAGAAACTCATCAGTCATACCAAAACTTAAATAGTTTTCTGTGCATCTATGTATATGGTGCCTATATCTGCAATAATAGTATTGATATTGATTCTGGTTGTCATACTGGCATCCGCGATAAAAATTGTGAGAGAATATGAGCGAGGGGTCATTTTTCGTCTCGGGCGGCTTCTTGGGGCAAAAGGTCCAGGACTGTTTTTCATACTGCCTATATTCGATAACATGATACGAATCGACCTCAGAGAGCATGTTCTGGATGTGCCCTCACAGGAGGCGATAACCTCGGATAATGTTCCCGTAAGGGTGAATGCCGTTGTATACTTCCGTGTGATGAATCCCGAGGATGCCGTTGTTCGCATTCAGAATTACATGCTTGCCACATCCCAGATGGCACAGACCACGCTGAGAAGCGTAATCGGCGAGGTGGAGCTCGACGAGGTGCTGCGGGAGAGGGAGAAAATCAACCGCCGCCTACAATCAATTCTCGACGATAGAACAGACGAGTGGGGCGTGAAGGTCACGGCGGTGGAGATAAAGGACGTTGAAATTCCACAGGGAATGCAGCAGGCAATGGCAAAGGCTGCAGAATCGGAAAGAGGAAGAAGGGCAAGAATAATCTCGGCCGAGGGAGAGCTGCAGGCGGCAGCAAAGCTTGCCGAGGCTGCAAAGATAATCTCAGAGGAGGAGGGAGGTATTCAGCTCAGATTCCTACAGACCGCGGCTGACATGGCGGCGACGTCAAAAGGTGCGACAACCATTCTGCTTCCCCTGCCCATTGAACTGCTAAAAATATTCGAGGGAAATAAAAAGAAGAAATGAGGGTAATTACAGCGATACGATGAATATCTCCATTTCCTCGCTGTCCGTCTCACCATCTTTTGAGTAGCCCGTAACCTTGATGGTACGTGTCCCTATTGCAAACCCTTCCCATTTCCATTCATAGGGAAACTGGCTGTCGCTGGTCTTTAATGCTCCGTCAACGTAGAACTCAACCCTGTCAATAGTATCGGGCGGAAGAGCAGTCGCATTTACCTTGACCGTTATGCTCCCTATGGCGACCGTCTTATCCATCGGGAAGAGAGGACCGTTTCCGAATAAATAAAAACCCTTTTCAGGCTCAACTATGCTTATGCCCATATTCGGCTGTTTTATCGCCAGTGCGGGGTCACCGAACAAATTTGTTTGGTAGCATGTCCATCTCATGCCATTTTCATTTATGCGCCATACATTATCCTCCTTCGAATAATGGTTCGCTCCCCCAATCTCCTTTATGCCGACTGTGAATAATGCATCAAAGAACGATTTGTCATAATGCCCGGATGGCGATTCGACGGTGTCCTCGCTTCCCAGCCCGTATCTAGCATTCATTATGGCGGCAAACGCACCATGGGGTGTTTCCACGGTGAAGTGTTCTGCAGCACAATCATCGGTGTAATAATGTCCGTTGTAACAGTTATCAAATGAGCCTGCAAGGCATGTCTGGGAGTACACAAAGAAGTAATTGTCATTTGTCAGCGTATCAATATCCGAGTTGTGCAATCTGAGTCCGTAATTTACAAAGCCATGGCCGTCGTGATTGATAATGCAGGGTGTGTCGTTGTTCATAACTTCCATGAGGTCATATTTATCCCATCCTGTTGCCCACGGGTCATTGGGGTCAAAGCCGGGCCAGTCACGGTCGTACATGGTGGTCAGGTCGTATTGTGACGGTATGCACGGCTTTATCACATCCTTGTAATTTCCTCCATATTTCGATACGCCTGGGAATCCGAGATATTCTCCCAAGAAAAGCACTTTGGACGTATATGGGTCGGTAGCCTGGTCGTAAGCAAGCGTTTTCATTACAAAATTTGAAACTTCATAAGCAGAATCAACACATGCCCTCCCCACCCACACCTCTGCATAGAAATCTGATTCGTCAACATCTGCCAGCTCGTTCCTTGATGCGCTTTCTCCCCAGAAATCATCCATGTCATAATTGAAATTCCCGTCAAGGCATGCATAATACAAATCGGAGGGAATATTATCTTCCTCGAAGTCAAGGGTCGCAGAAGGCGGCAGTCCGGTCAGGGGCAGTCCCGTTTCGTTGGCATACAGGTGGCGGGCAGGAATGATGTCATTTCCCTTGTTGCCCCCGTCGGCGTCGCCGCCCAGAAGAATATAATTTGTTCCCAGACTGGAGTATGCATAACGGATGAAGTTTCGTATCTTTGCCTGTGTGTCATTATATCTTGAGAAGTTTTTTGTTATATCGCTATTGTGAAATGGATTTGACGGGTTGTTGTCGCCCCATGTCCCGTTTACCCAGTAGTTCGGGTTGCCGATTATCTCTTCCACCGTCACGATTTCGGCACTGATGCCTTTGGTTATCTTAAAATCTATCAAACTTTGAAATGTATTGCTGCCGGAGGAATTTTTTAATTCCTCATTCGTTATCACGATATAGTTATATATGTCCTTAATGCCCGCACTGCTCTTTGGATAATATGTATCTGCAATATCGGGGTTATCGACCATCTTAATTACCATTTCTTTATCCTGCAACAGTCCCCTGAACGGGGCAGGTTTATCCTTCTGTAATCCTATGTTGACTGCCATGTGTTTATAATAAATGATTTCCCCGGATGAAATATATTTCACGGGGCATATGTTAATAACGAGTATCTCGTATCCCCTGGATTTATATGTTCCTACCATAACAAAATCGGCTTTGGGGGTTGTATAGGTCATGGAAGCAATTCCGCCGTTTTTAACTCCGGGAAATAACGGGAAAATATTGCCGCTCTTTTCTACATTGTATCCTTTCCCCAGAGAAACCCCAATAGACTTTTCAACATCTATGCTGCCAACCTTAAATCCTTGGGGAATCAGAATATGCAGAGGTTTGGCAGGCAATCTGACTCCTTCGAAGTCGTATGAACTGCATCCATCGATTTTTATGCTGTCGTATCCCGAATCCATCTTTTCAATAACGGGCCTTTTAAAATAATAATCCATATTGATTTCATTGTTATGCCCGCCGGAAATAGCCATGGATGAGAAAGCCGTACCGGTTAACAAAAGTACAACAACCACGCTGATCACTCCTGAAAAAGCACCTTTTCCTTTCATAGAAGTAGTAAACGTCTGCGACTATTTAATTTTTCTACTGTACAGTGCAGAGTTCATAATGCAGTCAGAAATACAAGGAATGCAAGGAACGCAGATGCAGTGATGGTTGAGTAATGCTCGACCGGTTTTATCAACGTATTCTCTGTCATCTCCTTTGCATAGAGCACGGGTACTGAAAGCACAGTTACAAGCGCCACCGTGGAAAGAAGATGCCATAACGTGAATGGTAAAGCAAGCGTAAAGCATGTTGTCAATCCGTTCAATGTATGGGGGTACCACCCTAGCCAACTCCCGAAGTTTGTCCACAAATCATAGATAAGCACGCTTCCGATTCCCATGCCTGCGATTTTTGCCACTGATTTTGTATTGAAAGACAGACCCCTGCTGTTCAGATACCCCGTCAAACCGATAAAGATAAATCCTGACCATGTGAACAGGAAAATATAGCTATTCCCGTAATAGATATCCGTGATAAGCATTACGCCCATCGGAACGATAAAACTGTAATACCCGCCGAGTAAAATTCCGCTGAAGAGAGCAACCGCTGCCACCACAAAAAGCATATCCATCATAAAAACGGGCTGCGTTATGCCGCCTATTGTTATATATATATGTGGTGTATTCGGAAGAATGCCATTCAGAAAAATTCTTCCAAGCACGCCAAGTGATACCAATAATGCTGCCAACACCAATCTGTTTTTATCACCCATCATTTCATTCCCTCTATTTGTGAAATCGACATACATATTAAAGTTTAACTAAATGTAGTGAATTTCCACTCAACCGTATCATTATCGTTCAGGGGTTGTCTATCTGCTCCAACAGTTCCATATTCCCCGTTGATCCAGTACTGCCAGTAATTGCTTTCCTCGCCATTTACAACGCCGGCAATTGAATCTATGAGAATGCTGTCATACTGTCCATAATAAGTATATTTTACGCTGAAATTTCCCTCATGTGCTACTTCCTTGAGGAGACCGTATACGGTGGTGTTTGTTCCTTTAAACGATATATTCCCTTTAACCGATATATTGGAGTTTGTTCCCTTAACTGATAAATTGTATGTCCATATTGTCTCGTTGTCCATAGCTGTGCCGGAATTTATGACCAAGGAAGCAGTAACGGTATTTCCAGAGGGTATGTTATTGTGCACCGCATAAATTCCCACTATAACTACCATGACAGTGCTAAGGATTATTATCGCCGTCAGTATCCTCTTTCTTCCATTCATATCCTCACCATCAAATTCATTTTACAAAAGTAAAGTAAATTTTATATTTAAATGTTTGGTTACAGCGATATTCCTACAAAATCGTGACGTGGTAGTTTTTACTGCCGAATTTTGTCCTCCAATATATATGGACTTGAGATAATTCTTGTCGGAGTAAGTGGAGCATCACGTAATTTCGGGAATATCAGCGAATCAAAAATGCTTAAATATTGGAAACAGGATTAATTGTTTTATCTGATGCCGAAAATAAATAGGAGGAATTGGCCTCAATTTATTGGCCGTTGGGGCTGTCCTATGAGAAAAACTTCTGTGAGAATTGAGTCTAAAGATGTCTATGTTGACTTTCCTAATAGACTTATAGAAGCTACTTACATGAACTTATGTAATCTCGGCTCAAAAAATCTTACGCCAACAAAATTACGAGCTAATGTATATAAGATAGTAAAGCAGATTAATACATTTTTAGAAAGGGGTAAATACCATTTTTTATCATTCAGAGTGGTTTTTAGAGAGGGTTATAAAAAACCTGTGGGGGTACAATATAAGGTTGATTGGCCTAATTTTGAGAATTTTTTAAATGGTTTACAAAGAAATGAGGACTCTTTATTGAAGAAATACGAATACATAAATGTAACCTCAAGATTTGTAGGGCTACAATTAGGATTAGGTCTTCAAGATTCTGCCGAGACAACAAAGGAACAAGTACTCAAATTTGTAAAACCCAATATTACTCACATGAAGAAGGATATAACAAACTTAGATGGCCTTTTATCTAACATCGAGCAATCCCTTAAAAAATTGTCCACAAGAAAGTCTCTTATTTTTGGGTATCCATTATCAGTTCAATGGTATTTACCTGAACTAAGGAGTAGCATCATCGGCCTAAAAGGTATGGTAGAAAAAGGCAATATAACAATTCTGTATAGAGAGATGAGGAAAATCATTGAAAGCTTATCCTGGTGTATGATAGATGACATCTTATTTTACAACTCAGGCTACTATCAACTAAAAAAAGAGAATAAAGATTTTGAAGCAAAGAGGGTGTATGTCTATGCAAGCGAAGAGTGGTATAAAGAAACAAAAGGAACTAATATTCGGGGTTTAAAGGATTTTAAGAATAATCTTAGAAATATTGAGGAGACCATACTTATTTGGTGCAACTCTCATGGAAAAACTGTTACTAGACAGGAAGTGAGAAAAACAATTATGCACAAGATTGGATATCCAATGCTCATATCATTATATTCTAAAGAACCTACCGAGTCAACTCATAAAAAAATTGAGAACGGGGCAATAATAGTTTTTTTTGAAAAAGAAGAATTGCTATTTGCACTAAAGGCGAACTTAAAAGAAATATTAAAGAGTATATTCAATCACAACACTTTATCATTAAGGAATCGAAAATTTGTAGAAGAGTTAAGCCAACGGATAATTCCCAAACATGAAGAAATAGTGCCTTGTTTGCCTTCAAATAATTTTGTATTAGCTTTTTTAGATTCCATATTTTCTCCTTACAAGTTAAAATTGAGTCATTCATATTCAAAATATAGTGGTTTTGTTCATTCATATGCAGGCTCTTGGCAGGTATTTCCATTTTCCTCTGTATTAGAATATAAAATTGCTAACGAAGAGTTAACGAATTTCACTCAAACAATTGCTAAGCTTTTTGATGGATACATATCTAAAATTGAAGATTTTTCGAAAAAAAGATGAATTATTGAGTAGGCAAGTATGTCTTACGAAATTAGGCTGGGAATGCTGCGTGGTCTGTAGCGAAGCGTAAGACCCGCAGATG
>CAZSHJ010000078.1:0-6086 GCA_964606745.1 uncultured Thermoplasmatales archaeon
GCCGAGGAACGAAGGCGGAATGGGGTTATAGGGGCTTTGCCCCTATTTCACCTCTCAATTTTTTCTATAATTTTCATTGTATCCTCAGGACTCTTTATGGACATTACGTGGGCTCCAACCATACAGCCATTTGATTTTGCAAAATCCCTGAGCTCATGATACATCTCTACCGCTGTTTCAACGGATTTCTTCCTTATATCTTTTGCTTCTTTAAGCATTTTTATCTTCTCCTTCGTTAATCCAGATACCCCTAATTTCTTAAGGAACTCGACCCTTTTGATGGAGTTTATAGGCGCCGTACCAACGAGTATAGGTACTGGAGGGCACATTTCTTCGAGAAATTTTATTATGGTTTTCGAATCGTAGGCGAGTTGCGTGATGAAAAATTGTACACCCCCCTCTAATTTCTTCTGATACATTTTTTTTTCTCCTTTTCTTCCTATGGTAAGGGCTGCGCCTATGAAAAAATCCGTTTTACCCTTTGCTCTTTCCCCGGGAGGCAGGTTTTCCTCTAAGTATCTGTTATGATATCTTTTTGTCTTTCCCTCCAAGGGTGGTATAAGATGCCCGTTGTTTAGATATTTTCGCACTCCGGTTATGCCTTCTGTTACATTGATGAGAAAGGGACTTCCTAGACAATAATCACCGGTCACTATCAAAATGTTTCTTATACCTAGAAGATGCCCACCCCAGAGAGTACTCTGCAAAAGGGGAACAGTGCAGTCCTGAATTCGGAGATTAACTATAACATCTTTTTCATAATCTTTCATTAATTTCCATCCGTAGACAAAAGAATCAAGCTTCGGTCTTCCCCGGGGATTGCTGTAAATTCCGAAACCATCTATTTTTCTTAATGCTGTCTCAGAAATAATGTTCTCCTCGATTATGAATCCTGCAGGAGAGTTAGGTTCGTAAGTTACTATGAATTTTCCTGAATTTAAAAGCTCTTTAATTCTCTTCATCTTTTTCATCTCCGTTAAAAAATACCTTATGTGTCGCCTTTATGGCATCCTCAAGGAATCCTCTTTTTATTATGAAGCAAAAAGCCACCCGGGACGCACCTGTAAATATCATCTCTATGTTGATTTTCTTTTTTGCCACAGCTCTAAATACACGGGCAGCGATTCCAGGATACTCCAAAACTTTCTCTCCAGCAATTCCGATAAGACTTATATTTTTGACTTTTTCTATTTTTTCTACTGTTTTGATATTTTTCAGAGAGAGTATCCTGTAACTTCTCTCAACATCCTCCCTCTCCAACAGTAAGGTGATACAAGTCTGTGAGGCGATTACAGATTCTATGTTTATCCTGTTTTCACTGAGGTAGGAGATGACTTCTCTGAGTATGCCGGGATTACTTTCCACATCTGTACCATGAATTTTTAGGCATCCTATTTCTTTTTTGCAGGCAACACTCTTTATTATCTTATTCTCCCTGATTTTGCTCGTGGAATGAATTAATGTGCCTTCACCCTCTCTTTTATAAATATTTTTTATTCTTAAAGGTATATTTTTTAGCTTCAGCGGCTCCACAGTTCGCGGGTGGAGTATTCTCGCTCCGAAGTAAGCCAGTTCTGCTGCCTCATCATATGAAAGAGAGTCTATGAGATGTGCATCTTTAACTATTTTGGGATCGGCGCTCAAAAAGCCGTCCACATCTTTCCATATCTCCACCAGATCTGCATCAACCCCATATGCAATGACTGATGCACTGTAATCACTTCCATTTCTTCCAAAAAGTGTGGTTCTTCCCTTGCTATCACATCCAAAAAATCCTGTAACTATTGAAACTATACCTTTTTTTACAAGGGGTATAATATCTCTTTTCATATTTCTTCTTACTGCTGGAAGGTTAGCAGTTGCATTACCAAAATTCTCATCTGTCAAAATACCTATTTTATCTGCCTCAAGAGCCTTTGCCTTCACCCCTTGAGAGAGAAGAACGCCTTCCAGTATAGGTACAGATAACCTCTCTCCGTAGCTTAAGATAATATCTCTGGTTTTATCTGGGAGTTCTCCCATATAACATACTCCATAAAGCAGTCTTTCCAGAACCTGCAACTTCTTCAGTATATTCTCTTCTACATTTCCGAATATCTGGGAATTCTCTATGGCTCCAGATGCTATTTTGAGGTGTAGATTTCCCAGATATCCCACCAGTTTTTTTATTTTTTCTTCATCGTAATTTTTTCCTTCTATATTTCTGTAAATCAAGTCTGTAATGCTGTTTACTCCAGAAATAACAACTATTTTCTCATATTTCTCATCTTTTATAATTTCTGCAACTCTCAGAAAATCCCTAGAATTTTTAAGGCATGAGCCACCAAATTTCATCACTTTCATTTTTATCTCCTTATACATAATCTTTTTTGAGGGCATACTCCGCATTCAGTATGGCATTACCTGCACCGCCTCTTATGGTATTGTGAACTAAAAGGAAAAGTCTTAGATATCTATCAGATATATTGAGTCGTCCGGCAACAACACTCATTCCTCCGGCTCTATCCTTCTCTCTGGTGTATGCATCTAAAATTGGTTGAGGTCTGTCATCCTCCTCTCTTATTATTATGGGTCTCGATGGTGCAGATGGTAAATCCGCCAATGGCTTAAAGCTTCTGAGCGTTTCCTTAATCTCCCTTATTTCCGTATTCTCCTCCATTTCCATTATCACGGATTCCAGGTGCCCATCCCTTACGGGAACACGGACACAGCTTGCAAGGATATCTATTTCCCATGCCCTTATTTTCCCTTTCCTGTATTCTCCCAGAATTTTTTTTGTTTCCCTCCTGATTTTGTCCTCCTCATTCCCTATACAAGGAATTAGATTTCCATTTATATCCACTCCAGATACTCCGGGATACCCTGCTCCTGAAATTGCCTGATATGTGGAGACAAATACCCTCTTTATTCCGTATTTTTCTAAAGGTTTAAGAATCATGGCTAAGCCATAAGTGGAGCAGTTTGGATTCGTTGTGATATATCCCCCATATCTTTCTCTCTGAAAATCTGCAAGTTTTATATGCTCAGGATTCACCTCTGGCACTAAAATAGGTACATCATTGTTCATCCTGTATGCACCGGAGTTTGAGAATACCGCAAAGCCTTGGGTTCTCAAAATACCCTCGTATTTCTCGGCAACATCTGCAAGCAGGGCACTGAAAATTAGGTCTATATCCTTTTCTTCAGATAAGGAAGCTTTGAATTCCTCGATTTTCAGATTCTTTACATATCCTGGTACTTCGCTCCCAAGTAGCCAGTGGACAGCTCTGCCGTATTCCTTTCCTGCCTTTTTTCTTGAGCCCACGATTAAGGTAAGGTCGAAGAATGGATGATCCTCGAGTATTTTTACAAATCTCTGGCCTATCGTTCCTGTTCCTCCTAAAAGAGCTACATTTCTTTTCACAATTATCACCCCATTGTTATCAGTTTTAAGAGTGCCTTTGCAGGTATTATTTCCGGCAAATCACCCCATAAAGCTATTTTATTTCCCAATATCGCTATGGCACCTTCAACTTCTTTAACATCCTCTAAAAATTTAAATGCATTTTTTATGTTCTCTTCACTTTTAATAAGATTAGCCACGGCGGTTGCAGCCGCATCGGCCACTGATATATCCCTACATATTATGGTAACGGCATCAGTATTACCAAAGCTTATGGAGGGTCCTATTTTGCCCGAGGAGGTGCATACCCCCACAATGTTGTTTCTTGGAGGGATTTTAAGTGCAAATTTGCTGGTTTTTTCATTTCCTGTATATATTCCTACCGTAACCTCCTCCTTCTTTGAGAATATTGCTATATCTCCTCCGTTATCTACAACGGCATATTGAGAGCACCCCTCTTTCATCTCCTTAACTGCATATTCTGCTATGGTACCAGCCACCGTGGCCATGGGTCCTATACTTAATTTCTCTGAAGAGGAGCACATCTTCTTTATTATTTTAGGGGCATTTGAAGGAGGAGAGTAAGGTTCGAGGGTATAGGCAAAAAAAGGATTGATTATTATGAAATCCTCAATTTCCTTTCTGCATCTTATCATACCCCTTTTTGCTGCTTCTATATTATTATCTTCCTCCGCAATTATCGTAGCTATCGTTTCCTTAAGCTGAAAATGTGCCCTTTTAATCTCCTTCATTTACTTTTCCTCCTTATTTCCAAAGGTTTGAAATCCCTGCATAAGGGGAACATTTCTATAGGCTTCTGAAGGAAAAATGTGCCCTTCTGAATCCATTCTTTCAGAGTTTCAGCTATTTTTCTTGCCTTTTTATAATTTGACAAAGATGCAGTTGGGACTTCCTTTCCATTTATTCCAATATACCCGCTCTTCAATTCTTCATAATTTACCTCTCCCAGAACAGGTCTGTCTCTGGAAGGGTAACTATAATCATAAATTTTCATGTAGATTTCTTTATTTTTTACCGCTGTAAACCTTGCCATCTCCTCATCTAGAATCGGTATGGGTATACCTATCCCAACCATAAGCGAGATACCGTATCGAGGCACGCTGACAGCCTTTATGTACTCTGGAGCCATCTTTTTAAGGTTTCCTACAACGGCCAAAGTTCCGGCTGGCTCCTTGGGCACGCCGTTTGAAGCTCTTGATACATTTGAATTAAACTGGGTCCCCTCGTTTACTATGTACCCCTGCGCTCTGCCTAAGAAGATCCTGGTGCCTATCCCGATTGTTCTGTAATAAGGATCATTGATTAGGGGATTCAGCTGGCCGGAAGTTGCGTATGCAGCATTTCCAAGATTGGGCAGTAACTTTCCAAGATAAATATGGAGAGTTTTATCGGATGAATTTACGGCAGCAGCATAATTCTGATAGGCATTTCGAGGATTAAACATTATTGCCTGATTTATGGTATCAAGTGTAATGTAAGTATCGATCTCCTTTCTTGGGTAGCAATCTGTTGGATAGCCAATGGCTTGGAGATGCACTTCCTTCCCTTTTAGCAAATCCTCAATTACATGAGCGCCTCCGTACTCCAAGCTCAGGTTCTCTCGAAGTTCTGTTGCACCTAAGTAAGCATCTACAGATGCAAGACCGCAGTAGACAGGCACGCCATTTAGCCAGCCTTTCATTATTTTAATAGGGGGGTCCGCATGCCCAAAATTCAGAAACACGCCTGAGGAACATCTTGCACCAAAGGTTCCGGTTGTGACCACATCTACTTCTTCTGCTGCTTTCTTTGGCCCTATTTCATTCACTATCTCGATCATTTCCTCAGCGGTCACAACTATGCATTCTTTGTTTGCAATTTTCTCATTTATTTTCTTATATGTTTTCATTTTTAACTACCCAATGCTAGGAAAAGCTTATGACAATAATAATATTTATTGACAAAATTATTCCGATAGGAATAAATAGTAGTTCGCCAGTATCTAATTTATGGTAGATGATCTTAGGCAAATAAAACAGTTCAGACAAAATTTGGGCATGACACAAACAGAACTTGCAAAGCTGAGTGAGGTAAGTCAATCCATGGTAGCGAAGATTGAGGGAGGAAGATTGGAACCCTCCTATTCCATAGGTAGGAGAATACTAAGTGTTCTAGAGGAACAGCTAGTAAATAATTATAAGACTCTTGTTGCTGAGGAGGTATGTACAAAAAAAATAATCTATGTATCTCCAGAGGATAGTGTGAAAAAAGCGTTGATTTTTATGAAAAAGTATGCAATTTCCCAGCTTCCTGTTATGAAAGATAATGTGGTGGTGGGAAGCATATCTGAAACGAGTCTGATAAGGAATTATGATAAAATAAGGAACAAAGACATAAAAATAGGGGAAATTATGGATGAGCCTTCTCCGGTAGTATCTGTAAATACTCCCATTTCATTGGTTAAAAATATGCTGAAGGTTTATCCTGCCATAATCGTAATAAAGAAGGGGGAGAAAATTGGCATAATTACCAAAGCCGATCTTCTGAGAGAGTGCTTTGTTAAATAAATCATAACACTTTTCATATTTTGACAGCCATCCTCCCCGATAGGCGTATAAATTCTTATGAAATTAGGCCGAGAATACTGCTTGGTCTGTAGCGAAGCGTAAGACCCGCAGATGAGAGGCCGTTTCTTAACCCATCA
>CAZSHJ010000079.1:0-5936 GCA_964606745.1 uncultured Thermoplasmatales archaeon
GCCAGCCCTCCTCTTCGTGAGAAGCCCCGCCATTCATGGCGGGGAGTATGTCACTTTTAATTTTTGGTGCATTTGGAATATCCAACCATATTTCGATTTGTTCATACACTTTATATGCCTCACTTATTCTTGCCTTATCTGGCAAATCCTTCCAATTCATATTTCCACCAATATGTAATAAAAATATAAATGTAACATTTTCGGATGACAAAGACTTAGCTATCTTCTTAAGTTTTCTCAGGTATTGTTACGCTAGAACAAAATTGATGTGCCGGAACAAATTTTATATATATCTTATGAATAATTATCTGTGAACGGGAGTGAAAGGGGCGTGGAGGCAGCAATAGAAGAGCTCAAGGAAAAAATATCCGAACTCAGTGATTTCGTCGAGATATATTCCCTTATTGCCCGAGACAGTATCATTTTCCATATTGACCGCAAGGGAAATTTCATTTCCTTAAAAAGAGGAGATATGCCGCTTTCTTCACTGAACGGGAAATCTTTCCTCTCGGTTGTAACTAAAGAAGACAAAAAAAATGCGGCAGACTACTTTATGAAATGTCTAGAGGGAGATAAGATACATATTACTGTTAAAATAAATAAAAATAGCGGGGAAGGCACATTCGATATTGCAGCCATACCCAAAAAGAAGGGCGGAAAAATAGATGGGGTACAGGGTATAGCAAGCGAGACGGCCGTTCAAAATAACCTTGAAAGTTTACTGGATCTCATCAATGACCCCATGTGCGTTTCGGATTTGCTCGGCAACATAATTACGGCAAACCAACAGTGCAACCCTCTATTTGGTTATGAGGAGGTAACAAAAAAGAATATTTTTGATTTAATAGATGAAGAATATGTACCATCCGTGAGGGAACAGATACGGTTGGCAATGACCGGAAATTACAGGAAAGGAGATGTATATATAATTAACAAAGAGGGCATAAAAATTCCAGCAGAAATTGATGTGCAGGAGACAGGCGACAACAAATTGCTCTTTGTAGTAAGGGAGGCAACCCACAAAAAAATCATGGAACTTGAAGTTGAGGAAATGGCCGAGAGGAAAGATGACCATTTCAGAAAAATCAAGGAAAAACTTTCCGCTGTCCATAATATTGGCAATATAACATCCAGACAGGAGTTGTATCAGGAGACAACACATGCAATCATGGAGTTTTTTGGTGCAGATTCATGCTTCCTGGGTATGCTTTCAGATGGTAAAATAAACATGGTGGCAGGCGAAGGGCAGGAGGCTGGGAATATATTTAATGACAAAAGGATATCCTCAATCCTGGAATCGGATATGGAAATTCATGCAAAAAGTGGAGAATCAGGAATCGAGACCTATATTCCTCTTTCTTACAACAAAAAAGTTTTGGGTGTAATCGGCATAGTAAGCAAGAACGCCTTTTCGGATGAGGATTTTCTTCTTCTTGGCATTTTATCCCAAAATGTTGTAAAATCCATTTTGTATTTGGAGGATGAAGCATCTCTTGCCAGACAAAGGGAAACAATATATAAGGCGGTTGAGGGGATATACCGAACAACCTTTGACGGAAGAATAATTGATGCTAATCCGGCTTTCGTAAAAATTTTCGGGTATGAAGGAAGGGAAGAAGAATTAAGAGGAATAAATGCCGAGCATCTATTCCTGAAACCCGAGGATAGAAAAAAATTCCTTGAAATCCTGGAAAAAGAAGAGAGGGTACAGCATTTTGAGACAAGATATGTAACGAGGGACAGAAAAATAATTTTCGGCAGGGAATCCGCTTGGGTAATTCCCTACGACGATAAAAAAGTAATAGAAGGAATATTTCAGGATATAAGACACCAAAGGAGTGTTGAGGAGGATGCCAGATTTTACAACTCATTGCTGCGGCATGACATCTATAACAAAAATGAGATTGCCATCGGATATCTCGGTCTTCTCGGCAACAGTGGTCTCTCGGAGAAGGATACGGGAATTGTCAAAAAAGCGGTAATGGCAATAACAGATGGAAACAAGCTGATAGAAGCGGTAAAAAAGCTTGAAGTAATAAGGGACAAAAAAGAGTTGACTGGCATAGCCCTTGATGACGTGATGGACAGCATAATCAGCCATTACACGGAAGAGGCTAATAAGAGGGATATTAAAATAAACTATATGGACACTGGGGCAGTAGTCAGGGGAAACGAACTTGTAGAAGATGTTTTCTCAAATTTAATAAAAAATGCCGTAGAACATTCGTATGGCCGGTATGTGAATATATATGCAAAGGATGACAAAGAGGGATGGAACATATATGTGGAAGATGACGGGGTGGGTCTCTCCGATGAAAACAAAGACAAGATTTTCCAACAAGGATGGAAAGGCAAGGGAAGTAGTGGAAGTGGTCTCGGCCTGTATCTTGTGAAAAAGATAGTCGAGGGATTTGACGGGAAAATATCGGTGGAAAGCGGGGAAAATGAATTCCCGGAAGGGTGCCGTTTTATAGTATGGCTGAGGAAGGAAAAAAGAAATGAAAAAAGAAATACAACAGGGAACGGCAGGGATATAATAGGTCACGAGTCAAAAGCTCTAGGCATCAGATGGTAACGTGCTCAGACTGATGTCCACACGAAAAGTGTTAAGCCGGCGAATCCCGTATCTGACATGGTGAACAGACCGTCCCACCCAACTATGCCGATAAAACCAAGGGTGATAACCTTGTGTTCCCCGTAAATCGTTGTTGAATTTCCCGAAGGAACGATGGGTATTATATCTGTTTCCGAATCGCTTCCGTGATAATTGCAGTAAATAGCGGATGGGAAAAGTGACATGCTGATGCTCCACAGAGATATTTTCAAGATACTGGGTGGAAATGCAAAGTGGAAACCCCCGCCAATGGACATTATGAAATAAAGTTTCAGTGCCGTATTGTTAAGAAAATTCTGGATTGCTTTATCCTCCTTAACCATTCTGGCACATGTATCTGCTATGTCCTTTGAAAAATCTTTTCCGGTATATGGAACAAACATGCTGAATTTTTCTGTTCCCCCGTCCGGCAGGTATTTTGTGAATGTTACATCTCTTCCCTCCATTTGCTGTTCCGATGATTCAACAGGTACAAACGCAGGAATAACCATTACAAATACCAAAACAAGTGATAGAATTTTTCCGCCCATATCTCAATATCCAATCACAGTATTTAAATCCTATTCCTCTCCTTTCTCAGTTATATTATCTAAAATCTCTTTCGGAGTCTTTACAATGAACTTCGGATACATCAAGGTATTGGTAAAACAGGAAAACTCGGTAACGTAAAACTCATGGTCCCTACTTATAACGCCCGACATCTTGAAATTAACTTCTTTGATGTCATCCGATAGAGTTATTCCTCCATCGGTAAGTTCAACAAATGCCCCTTCCGCCTCCATTCCCTTTACGACGCCGACTATTATTTCAAGATTGAAAATGCATTCGCCTATTTTTTCTCCGTCGGCAATTATGTCGCCCATTCCTATGTACAGGCCGGGGAATTCGTTGACATCGTATTTCATGACCGGTAAACATTTCCGTAAATAAATATTTTCGGTGGTTTCCGTGATAAATTATTTGGCTATTTTCTTTTTCAAGTACCGGTAAACGGGATAAGGTATCATAACGACCCACAAAATAGTGGCTCCGATAACGACCCACAGCATCTCAAGATTTGTGAGGGCATATGCAAAATATACGAAAGAGACAATAGGAAGAATAACTGCTACATAGAAAATAAAAATCGCATCTGTTAGAAGGTTACTGCTGTTTGGCATTTTTACACCAGACCTATATTCGTTTTCACATTAAAAAACAATCGCTTTCGTATTTGAATATCCATGACTTGTATGATTCCCCGAATGATGAAACCCCCACTGCCCCTGCATTTATCTCGATTTTTCCATCATTATCAAAGTCCCCCACGCAGGTAACGGCAAGCAGCCCGTAGGTATCTCTTATCACATATTCTTCCGTATAAGTCGTTCCATTCCATTGTAAAATATGCACGAAATTTGTGCCCACGCATACCTCCTGAATACCGTCATCATCGACGTCCCCGATGTCTATTGCTTCGATTGTACCTTCCTCGCCATCCCAGTAGCGGCTCCACTTCTCCGTATAGCCGGTTCCGTTCCACTCAAATATTTTGAGTTCCGGGGCGTAGAAAGTAACATGTATTTCAGGAATACCATCACCGTCACTGTCCTTGGATACACATCCGAACAGATATATCTCTTTATCACCGTATCTCGCCACAACCGTGGGCTTCCATGATTGGGAAGTTTCATCCCAGTTAAGGACAACTGTTTCATTCGTGTTGCAGATAATTTCATTCTTGCCGTCATTGTCAACATCAGCTATCCACGGGAAATAAACGCTGTGTGTACCAGGGGCATTCCAGTCGCTTTCTTCAACAAATTTTTCACCGTCCCAGTCTAATACAAGAACTTCCGGAATATTTGGGTCGTTGTAACCCCCCGTCACAACCACCTCGTTCCTTCCGTCATTATCACAGTCACCGACCATGCAGTCAAGAGTTGTTTCCCACCCTCTGCCTTTTGTAACAACATACATGCCCATTTTTTTATATTGAGAACCATCCCATTTGAAAGCAGAGAAATGGCGGCCCCATGCAACCCCGATTTCATTCTGCCCGTCATTGTCTATATCGGCAATGCTGAAGCCCGTGGCGGAGCCGAATCCAAGGATAGTATATCCGATGCCGAATACAGGGTCTACGATTTTTTGCTGTTCGTAGTACGTCTGTTTATCCTCGTCCCACTTCATGACGCGCATGAACGGGTCACGCCCTCCGATGAGCAGCTCGTTCTTTCCGTCGTTGTCCGCATCGCCGACCGGCTGCGGGCCCTCGTAACGGGCTGACCAGAAGGGCATCTTTCCATAATCCCCTACCCATTGGATTCCGTATGTACCACCTGTCTGAGGAGCAAAGTTTTCGGATAACTGCCTGTCAGCGGCAAAAGAGGGAACGGTTGACACGTTAGAGGTTACAAAAGAAACGCCCTCAAAAACCATGAGCCCAACAATTATTATGGCTGCTGTTCTCTTCATAGTGAAAGCAATATGATGGTAGTTATTAAATTTTATGTCTAGAAAGAGTTGATTTCTACAAGTTGACATTGTTCTCTCAGAACATTTTATAAAACAACCATGCACTTGATTTTCCTCCGATTCAGTTTCCTTATTTAAAAAATGCTCTAAATATGTAAATATAATAGTAGGGCATGCACTATTACCTTTTTTCTGGCTGTCAGAAAAAACAATTGCTGACAGATTGCCATTTTTTAATTTAATTAATTTCAACAATTTAGCATAAAATTTATGTTAAAATTTTAATTACACTTTATGGATAATAGAACAGTTTGGGTGGATTACGAGTATTTTACAAATAAGTGGTTGAATAGGGCAAAAAGAAATGAGAATAGAGATTGCGTAGATATTGGAGATAAATTTATTTCTCTTTGGATTGCTTTTAATGGTTGGATGAAAAATAAGTTTGGCGAACAAACCACTGACTATGACTTAATTGAAAACGTGATTAGTCATGGGCCAATAGAACGGATATTCCAAGAATTAAAAGAGGGAAATGATGGATTTAAAGTAGACTTGAGGAAAATTCAAAAATTAACTGTCGAGGATATGAGATATATTGGCTCTGAAAATGAAAGAAATATGTACGAATATGATGATACATTTAGGTCGTTAATGAAACTTATCTATCAAGTAAGATGCAATCTTTTTCACGGAAGAAAAGGTACGAGAGATAAAGACCTTAAGTTAATTAGGCTATCGTATCAAATTATACTTCCAATATTTGAGGAATATTTAAGTAGAAATAAAGAAGATTGGCATTTGTGACATACGAAGAGGAGGGCTGGCGAAATGCGGTCAATGTGGTCTGATGTACCTTATGTTT
>CAZSHJ010000080.1:0-5642 GCA_964606745.1 uncultured Thermoplasmatales archaeon
ACTTCAGAAAGTGAATCGCTGCTCAAAATCGTTATTACGCAAGAGGTCTATTATAGAGTATGGCAGAAAACAGAAAGAAAAACAACCTGATGCGAAATTCTCTGGTCTTTGTTTTTATCATAAAATTTTCTTGGGCATCTCTGTAAAAATTTTCTATATTCCATCTTTCTTTGTAGTTCTTTGCCAGAGAATATATGTTTGAACCATCCGTATCAAGGTTGGTACAAAATGCATGGTAATTTTTCCATACCTTTTCCTTTTTTTCTCCATTGGGAACAAAAAATAGATTGGTCTGCACTTTTTTACTCCCATGCTCATATTTGAGATGACGGAATATTCTTACCCAGTCAGCGCCTTCTATCAATTTTTTGATCTTACTATTTTTTGCAATAGGGGCCAAATATTTCAATTCATGGTTTTCAACGACTTTCAACACTTTACTATCTTGAGAAAAACCTCTATCGAATAGAATCAATCTTATTCGAAAGCGTTTTTCCACACTTTCGAGCAGTTTATCCACTAACTCATCTCTTCTGGAAAAGGGAGTTACTGGAAGGGCGTAAAGACAAATTCTGTATCCGCTAATAACTGCATTTATAGTAATATATCTGAAGCAATAGGTGGTTCCATCCAACTCAGAGCTTCTCATCAGGTATGGCTTATCCTTTCCAAACCATGGAATATCGTGTTCATCGATAAGCACTGTGATTTTTTCAGGTACCTTTCTTGCCTTTCTGAGCCATAAGACCATACCATCCATAATGTCAAGGAATTCATCAAGAATTTCTTGCAACTTCTTTTTCTTTATCCTCCGGTAAACGGTATCAGCGTCAGGGACCTTATATTTTGCTATCTCTTCTAATCTATCCAATCCGTTTTCCAGATATCTTCCTTTTATAGAGCAAAATAAGATGGCTTTTAGCATTTGGGTAAAGAAATAGATAGAATTCCACGAGGGATGGAAATCCATTTTTCCTTCTAAGAATCCAAATGCAAACTTATTTAACTTTCTTATCCTTTTTTTATTAGCATTGGAGTGAAAGCCATCCCGTTTCATAAAACAAGATGGGTCTTCCAAGACTTTAAATTATTTTATTTTTACTTGCGGAGATACTGTTAAAACCAAAGATTTCATATAATCAGACGGGATATATATCTAGGATGGGATGCTCGATGATGCAATAAAGAATGCTGGAAAATTAGCTGAGGAACTGATAAAAAGTAGTGATATCCATATTGTCACCCATGTAGATGCCGACGGAATATCCGCAGGGGCCATAGCAAAAAAATTCCTCGATAGAGAAGGTATAGATAACAGCATCCAGTTTGTCAAACAGCTTGACGAAAAGACCATTGAAAGGATTAAAGATAACGGGAAATTAACATGGTTTACTGACCTTGGAAGCGGCATTATTTCAAAACTTGATGGATTGGACTATGTCATCACAGATCACCATATGCCAGATATGGAAGGCGGGGAAAGAGTGACGCACTGGAGACATCTAAACCCTCACGTTTACGGGGTTGACGGCAGGAAGGCAATATCAGGGGCAGGTCTTGCATATATGGTGGCTACGGCAATAAACAAAAAAAATAGGGATATGGCCGACCTTGCTATAGTCGGTGCCTCCGGCGACCTTCAGGATATGTCTTTGTGCAAATTTGAATCATGGAATAGAGAGATAGCGGCCATTGGAAAAAAAATCGGCATATTGGATATAAAGAAGGATCTGAGGGCATTCGGCAGGCAGACAAGACCCATCCACAAAATTTTACAGTATGCAGATGACCCGATTCTTCCAGGTCTTACCAGGAGAGGAAGCACCTGCCTGTCTTTTTTGAAAGAATTGAATATAGATCTGAAAGAAGGGAAGAAATGGAGAAAATGGATAGATTTAAATCATGACGAACGGAAAAAAATTATTTCTGCATTGGTTAATCTCCTTATAGCAAAGGGTTTCGGCAATAAGCTTTCTTCACGGCTTGTTGGCGAGGTATACGAACTGAAAAAAGAGGAAATCGGGACAGAACTGAGAGACGCAAAGGAATATTCAACACTGCTGAATTCAACAGCCAGATACGGATATGCCGAAGTTGGACTGGAAATATGCATGGGAGATAGAGATGAATATCTCAGAAAAGCGATGACTCTTCTAAAAAATCACCGCAGAAATATCGCAAATGGTATCCAATTCGTTAAAAAGGAAGGCATCCAAGAACAAGGTATGCTACAGTACTTTAATGCAGGTGGACATATAAGGGATACCGTTGTGGGAATTATAGCCGGTATAATCCTCCATTCCGGGCAAACAAAGAATAATAATCCCATTATAGGATTTGCCTATAGGGATGATGGAGATGTGAAGGCATCTGCAAGAACGATAACTCCCCTAGTCAACAGGGGGATTGATTTATCAAAGGCAATACAGACGGTGGCAGGGAGGTTGGGAGGAATCGGCGGGGGACACGACATAGCAGCCGGCGCCGTTATCCCGAGAGGCACGGAAAATGAATTTCTGATAATGCTGGATAGAGAGATAAAGAATCAACTCACCTAATGACCATCATGGTACCAAATAACTGCGGCCGTATTATTTTGGCTTTGCCCGTATATAGCTGGTCAGAGAAGGAATTATAAACTTTTTCTCCGGTTCAATGGGTTTAATGATGGGAACCCAAGGAAAAATGAGCGAAAATACCAGATATCCTGGAATCTGAAGGCAATAGCCCCACATCTGCTCCATTCCGCACCCGTATTTTTCACACCTGCTATTTTATACTTTTTATACCTTGTAGATATGATTCAGTTTGATTTTGTAGTACAGGGTTTTACCCGCCAGTTCGTTAAAACTGTAGCCACCATTATTTAAATCCTCTTGCAGATAATCTCCAGGTATTTTATCAAACATTCTTGTGATATTAAACGTTCTATCGAAGGTCAAAGTTTTATTGACTTCCTGATAGTATGTTTCGTTTTCATATGTAATGGAGATGTTTATTTTATCGTCCGTCACATTTTCAACGATATAAGTATAACCATAATAGCTGAAGTCTGAGCCGATTTCCGGAGTTGTGATTAGAGAGATGGTCGTATCATTGAAAGACGCCGTGGTATAACCTTCCCAGAAAGGATACAAAGTCAAGCTATCAAGCTTATTGGGGGTTGTTTTTATTGTGGCATTTGTTTCGTTGAAAGAGATGACCTCAGTGGCATTTTCCAATACCCAGTAAGGATTGGAGAGATATCCGCCGCTCCAGTACATAGGCATAGTAAATTTTTCTCCTAACTCGGGTATCCATTTCAGGTCCAAGGTGACATCTGTCAAATTTACTGCAGTAATAAAGAATTTCTGCTCTATGTCAGTAAAGTCGGATAAAAATGTTATACCTGTTTCCACGGGCATGCCATAAGCCTTTTCTGGCGGTATGGTCAGTGTCTTTTCATCGCTCTCCTTCATTCCAATTATGCCTTTCCACAGGCCTTCAATAACATTGTAATTCCCTGCGTTCCATCCGTCAGGGTATTCCGACGGCGAGTCATCCTCCACATACAGTCTAAATGAGGAGAGGGTATAGTTGCTAGCATTAAATGGCGTATCTATTGTAATGTTTGCATCTACGAAAGAAGAATCGAATATACTGCCATTTTCCAAATAGCCGATGTAGTATAACTCAGCAAAAGCCCCCTTCCCCACTTGCAGGGGCTGCTTCTCCTTCCACATTTCATATCCATAATATCCGCTTGCCGCTGCAGCAACGGCAACAAGTGCGATTATAGCCAGTATCACAGGTCTTTCCAATCTCATTTTATTCCCCTCATGAAAGATTCAAGCCTATTAAAGGCTTCCTCCAGAATTTCCATCGAAGGTAACGTAACGGCCCTGAAATGACCCTTTCCATATTCCGGGGAAAAGCCAGAACCATGAACGAGCAATACATGAATTTTGTTCAAAACATCCAGCACAAACTCCTTGTCATCCTTCCATCCGTCGATGGTTTCTATTTTCGGAAATATGTAGAAAGCACCATCAGGTTTTGTCGAGGATATGCCATTTATTTCATTCAGCCTGCGATGGGCAAAATCACTTCTCTCCTTAATCTTTTGGACCATCTCCGGTATGTGATCCTGGGGGCCGTCAAGGGCGGCAATCATGGCACGCTGGCAGACAGAATTTGCACATAGACGGGCCCTTGCAATTCTCAGGAATGCATCCTTTATTCCGTCAAGCTTGCCGTCCGGGTTATTGAAAATTATATATCCCATCCTCCATCCCGGCACAAGGTAAACCTTCGAAAAACCATTGAACGTTATTATCGGCACATCTCTTGCAAGCGAGGCTGTTGCATACTGATGCTTTTCAAAAACAATATCATCATATATCTCATCCGAAATGACCGTAATGTTATTCTCCACTGCAATACCCACCATTTCTTTTATTGTATTTTTGGGATATATCGCGCCAGTCGGATTGTTCGGATTTATTATTACCATCGCCTTTGTTTTATCGGTTATCTTTCTCCTTATATCATCCACGTCGGGCTGCCAGTTCTCCTCCTCTATCGTCCTGTAGGCAATCGGTTCAGCCCCATTAAATCTGGTTACAAGATTATACGGGGGATAAGTAGGCCCAGGCACAAGAATCTCGTCTCCAGCATTGAGGGTCGCCGAGAGAAACATCTGCAAGGTTTCCGTCACGCCCGTTGTCAAACATATGTCATCGGGGTCATAGGCCATGTCATTCCTTCTCTTCTCCCTCATTGCTATCTTTTCCCTCAATTCTCTGTAACCCTCGGAAGGGGCATAACCATTATAGCCCTCAATCGCACCTTTGTACAGGGCATCCTTTATGTGTTGAGGCGTATCGAAATCATAAGCAATTGGATCGCCAATGTTTAACTTGAGAACATCGATACCTTTCTCTTCCAATTTTCTGGCCGGCACGATAACCTCCCTTATCGCATATGACACGTCCTTTGACCTCTCCGACGGTTCCATCATGAAATGCTCCATATGGGTGAAAGCAATAAATAGTTATTGTTTGTAAACCCTTACTTTCGTACTTTACTTTATTAAAAAAGAGTGTGTTTGATAAGGTTTATAAATGGTTTTTTGTTTTCTTTGAGGATAAATGTGTCAATCTGAGTCAAAAGCATTTATATAATCGGGGGAAGAGAAAAATGATAAAGAAAAATAACTATAAGTTGGGAAAAATTTCCATCATAATATTGATATTGGCTGCCGTATTTTTTGTTTCAGCCCAACCACCATCCCCTAGCATTCACTTTATCGTAGGAGAAGCGTATTATAATGGTACTATTCCCGCTGATGGCGCAAATGTAACGGTGATAAATGAAAGAACATCAGAAAAATTATATGATACTGTAGGCCCCTCAGGAAATAGTGAAACATCCGGGTACTATATGGTAAATTTATATGATTTACATATAGGTTTTGAAGATGGTGATAATATAACAGTTGTAATAAAAGGAGTAGGTGATTATGTTTACTATATCGGCACAAATTCAACGATTGTGGATAATAATACAGCCTCTCAAATTGTAAATGTAATTTTATCGGCACCGACAGAACCAGTATTATCATACTCACCGACATCCCATAATTTTGGTGATATGCTTGAAGG
>CAZSHJ010000081.1:0-5425 GCA_964606745.1 uncultured Thermoplasmatales archaeon
CTTGCCGAGGAACGAAGGCGGAATGGGGTTATAGGGGCTTTGCCCCTATTTCACAGTTTCCATAACGTGCAACGTTCAGACAAAATATATCCTTGACGGGATGATAGTTCCTGTTGGCTGTTATATAGAGGATTATGTGTACGAGGCAATACAATTCGTTATGAAATATCTTCCGGTAGAGGCGGTTTTGTTTGATCGTGGATTTGGTTCGTGGGGAATTATTCACAAACTAAAGAAACTTCGCATTCCTTAACTCATCTTCTGGAAGAAAAAAGGAGATTGGTACAAAGAGCACTTCGAAAATCTTTATGAAGGGGAATTTCTACATGTAAATCGTACTGGTACGTATAGTCGAAATAAAACAGATAACATGGTAACTTCAGACTTTGTTTTAATAAAGCAACTTGAGTATGAAGGAAAAAGGTATGACTGGATTTTTGCTACCAACCAGAAGCTAAAAACAGCAGCATTATATGTAAAGCGTTACAAGAAAAGGTGGGGAATAGAGACCATATACAGGGTTACAGACAGCATTAGGATATATACTACTTCTACAAAGGCAATCCTTCGGTATTTCTTGTTTCTGTTTACCTGTCTGGTTTACAACATCTGGAAATTCTTCCAGTTCTTTATCGGAGAGGATTTCACCCTAGCAAACTTCAAGATAAACATGATAATTTTTATGGCAAAACATGGAATGATATACCCCAAGCGTTATGATAGGCTCGAAATAATAGCCAAAAAATTCTTTGATTCTTGACGTTTGTCATATCGTAAATAATGCAAATAGCTTGCCGGTTAGATAGCTTAATGACCGTATGTTTGTTTACTGGAAGAAAATGGAGTGAAATATTGTTTGTATTCCAAAAAACAGGATGTTTTAACCAAAGAGACTACATCAAGTTAGGCGTTTTGAGTAAAAATTAGGGATAGTCCAGATAAATCAGGTCATCTACTGCCAAAACAAAATGTTTTACATATAAAAGGTGGAAATAAAAGAAGGGTATTTAAAAAGAAAAATATTGTAGATACAAGTTCAGAGAGGCGGTGAAATCGTGATTGATTTTCAGCCGACGACGGATTTTTCCCTTTCGAATTCCATCTTTTCGAATCTTTCAAGCCTAAGCCTGTCTATCGGCAGGGATGTTTTTTCACCAGTTATGGCTTCTGCAAGAAGTCTAGTGACCATCGGAGACAGCATAAATCCATGGCCTGAAAAACCGTTGCATTGAACAAAACCCTTCAATTCTTCCACTTCGCCAAGTATGGGCAGGGCGTCCGGCGTTACATCGTAAAATCCGGTCCACTGCCTGAGAACATTTATATGCTTCAGTAAGGGGGCATATCGTGTAAGTGTGCCGGACATATGCTCCAAAAACGAAAGTGTGGGTGTCAAATCATAGCCTGTTACCGTCTCCGGCGGTGGTATCCCCCCCAAAATCTGTCCATTTTCCTGCTGGCTGAAATAGATGCCATCCTTAAAAGATATAACCATTGGGTCGAATATAGGGGCTACTCTATCGGTGACCATAATCTCCTTTTTGTACGGAATGTTGGGGAGATGTATACCTACCATTTCGGCAATTTTTTTCGACCAGGCACCGGCGGCATTGACAACAATACTCGTTTTTATCGTTCCCCCATCTGTTTTGACACCCGTTACTTCACCATTCTTTGTAAGCACATCTTGAACCTCTGTAAATTTGTATAGTTTTGCCCCGTTCCTCACGGCGGCACGGGCATATGCATATGTTGTCTTGAATGGGTCGGCATTCCCGTCCGTGGGACAGAATGTAGCACCTATTACATCCATTCCCTCGACATCGAGGATGGGGGCAACCTCCTCTATCTCATCCGTCTCCAGAATGTTCACATCGAGCCCGAGAGAGCGCTGCATTTCCACATTCTTTTTGGCCTGCTTCATATCTTTCTCGTCATGCACGGCTATCAGGTATCCGCCCTGTTTCAATCCGATATCATCGCCCAGCTCTTTCTCCAGTCCCTCAAAAATCTTAATGCTTTTTATTGCAAGAATTGCATTTTCCTCTGTCGACCACTGCTGGCGTATTCCCGCCCCGCACCGCCCCGTTGCACCGGATGTGAGATTTTTTCTTTCGATAACGACGACATCGACACCCCTCAGGGAAAGCTCGTATGAAAGGGCACATCCGTTTACACCTCCGCCGATTATGACGACGTCTGCTTTCTCAATCATTTTCACCACTTGCAAGTGTGCCCAGGGGCACGGGAACGACGGGCGGCCTACTCGTCTGCAACTCTATTTCACTGACTTTTTTTCCTGTTTCCCTTGAAAGTATGCATGCAGCCATAGGGATACATGTTCTCCCCTGACAGGGCCCCATACCGAGTCTCAATACATGTTTTAGTTCGTCCAGCGTGGTGCATCCGTCTTTTATTGCATTTATTATGTCCTCCTCGGTAACATCCTCGCATCTGCAGATGATTTTCATTTCATCACCCTTATATTTCTCACGACCATTACAAGGTCTTTTTTCACCTCCACTGTTATGAGGCATGTGTTGTCTTTTTTCGTAATCACTCTTCTTACTACAGCCGTGTCAACCTCATTTCCTTCCCTGTCAAGGGCTTTTACCACTTCGCCTTTTTCCGGCACGGGAAGAAATTCATAAGGTATGGTTATTAAAGCGCCATCATCTCCCTTCTTCACAACAAAAATTGCCAGTCCGGGACATACGGCAACGCACTGTGCACACCCGGTACATCTGTCATAGTCCACAACAGGAGGTGAATTTATCGTTTCCATTGAGATTGCATTAACGGGGCAGACATCGACACACGGGTTGCAAGGTATTTCCTGTATGCATTCCGATACTGCAACTCCTTTCTTGATATGTTTTTCCGATGGAATCCGCAACTCGTCCAGACCAATTACACCCGTCTTCTCATATTCCTTCATTTAAAGCCTCCTGGAGAATCTTTCTTTTTGCCTCCCTTGCTTTGATGCCAAACGGCCCCTTTCTCATTTCATCGAGTGTTCTGATGTATTCCTTCATAACTGATTCTTCCTTCCCGTTTTTTGTATGGTTTAATGACATGGAAGCCGACAGTCCTGCTATCCTGCCTTCCAGCATTGCAGTTGACGCTTCCTCTATACCCGATGAATCTCCTGCCACATATATGCCTCCCACCGAGGTTTCCATTTCCCCGTTGTGAATTGCTACATGCCCGCCCGCCTCGGGTACATAATCCCTCTTCACGCCTGCCTGAAAGAGCAATCTGGCTGAAGGCGTCAGCCCCACGGCAAGGCATACGGTATCGCATTTCACATCCTCTTCGCTTCCTTCCACGAAATTCCACTTATCGTCCAGTCTTGCAATTATCGCCCCTTCAACCTTCCCGTCCCCGTAGACTTCCTTTATTGAATGGGACGTATATATCGGAACGCCGTTTCGTCTCAATTTTGCAGCATGAACACTGTACCCCCCTATTTTTGGCAGAGCTTCCACAACTCTATCCACGTCAACACCTGCCTGCAGAAGCTGGTAAGAAACAATTATGCCGACATTTCCTGCCCCCACCATAAGAACTTTGTTGCCGGGTTTGATTCCATAAACATTCATCAGCGTCTGTACCCCCCCGGCCCCGTACACCCCCGGTAAATCGTTTCCCGGGAACGAAATCATATCTTCCTGTGCACCGCATGCGAAAATGACCTTTTTTGCCGTTATGCGGTATAGCACATTTTTCATTTTGTTGGCAGCTCCTAGCATATGCCCCTTATTATTTCCATAATAGCCGAGAACGCTTGTTTCCAGTAGAATTTTTACATCGGAAAGCTTCTTCGCTTCATCCTCCAGTTCTTCGGCTATTTTTATGCCCCTTGTACCTG
Source organism: uncultured Thermoplasmatales archaeon (assembly GCA_964606745.1). Classification (GTDB taxonomy): domain Archaea; phylum Thermoplasmatota; class E2; order UBA202; family DSCA01; genus VBQP01. The sequence continues at coordinate 3,872 of CAZSHJ010000081.1, forward strand.
CCCTCTCCTTTCTGGAGCCAAAAAATTTATGCGTCTGTTTTATCAGCTGGCCGCCCATCGACGGATTTTCATCCACCAGCAGGACAGATTTGCCCTGCTTTCCCGCCTCTATCGCCGCCGAAATACCTGCCGGGCCGGCACCCGCGATGAGTATATCGGTCTTTATATCCTCTTTCCTGCCATCCGGAAAATCAATGGACGGAAGTTGCTGTCTGTCGCTCTCAACGGTCATACCACTCTCCACCGGCGTGATGCAGCTCCGTACATTCGGAACTCCGTTTACACGCATGAGACATGACGAGCATTTTCCTATCCCGCAGAAAAATCCCCTTGGGCGGTGATACTTGATGCTGTGCGAGAGTATTTTTATATCTGCCGCATGGAGGGCGGATGCGATTGTTTCTCCCTCAAACGCCTTTATTTTCTGCCCGTTATAACGAAAATATATTTCCTTTTTTTTCTCGAAATGAAGTATTGGATGTCTGTCAATCCTCATTTTTTTCCACCGATGTTCTCCTTCAAAAACGATGTTGTCCTTCTCCTGAATATGGCAATATCCGGAACCTTGCCTTCATCATATTTTTCCTCGAGAGAACTTATCATGTCAAGGTAAGCCTCATACATCCTTTTTTTCTTCATCAGCTTTTCTGGAGATATGATTTTTCTGGAAGTATCGGTGAAAAATATATCAATCCATGGTTTCTGTTTCGGGGCAGGATGGGTGACATTGTATTCCATGTTATGGGCTGCTGCAATTATGGCACTGTCAACCATCTTTGTTCCCGCAGCAACCGACTTGAAAAGCCTTACGATATCTCCCTCGGGCACATTGGAACAACCCTCCCTCAGTTCCTTAAGCAATTCCCATGACGTCTTACTCATATTTATTATCTTCTTTCCCTCTTTATACTGGTTTTCCAGAATATCCTCAACGGTTGCCATCCTAAAAGGTATACAAAAAAGTAATATATTATTTGCCCCTGATTTACAAATTGAAATGTGCATCTTTTCTGAAACTAATACAGTGAATTAGAATGAATTACTCATTCCACTTAACTTCATATGCAACCCCTATTTTCCCTGTTCTTATCCTGTAACTACTTTTCAGTCCTTTAAGTTTTATAACATATCAGAGCTTCTGACAGGGGCACAATTACTAAAAATAATAGGGAGAATACACTTTTGGATACCCCCCTATAATTTTTAGCTAGAAACTTATCAATCATATTAAACATAAGAATTTATCTTAATCTCATCTCAGCGAGAAATCCCCAACCTTTAGGTAGGGGATGAATCGCGTGCACGTTTTTTTAGCAAGGCTTTTCAGATAATATTTGTTTTGAATTTTGGACAGGCGCACCCGCTAAAGCGGGTGCAACAGCACCTGTCCAGAGTGCGAAAAAATGAAATTGATTAGCGGAAGCCATCGAATTGGGCAAAGTGTCTATCACTTTGAATGGTGCCCCAAGTGCAGGTACCATATATTCAAGAAAGAAGAGAATAGACCTCTTGCGTAATAACGATTTTGAGCAGCGATTCACTTTCTGAAGTAAA
>CAZSHJ010000082.1:0-5424 GCA_964606745.1 uncultured Thermoplasmatales archaeon
CCAGCCCTCCTCTTCGTGAGAAGCCCCGCCATTCATGGCGGGGAGTATATCACAAGCATTCAACTCATTTTCATTTAATGTATGTTCTGTTATAAATTGGATAATATATTCTGATATTAATCCTATAGAAATCCAAAAGGGCATACTACCAGTCAGTTCTCCATCTTCATCAATACTGAAAGTGCCAGACGTACTTTTTCCATAAGAAGGGCTAATTTTTTTCCAAGCACTTGATATTTTTTTGTAGTGATTGATGACGGAGTCATATGCTATTGGATATTCATCTGAAAATCGTTTCCAAAAAATTTCAAACTTCTTTGTATTTTTATCAACACTAATATTATCATTCATTTTTTCGCTCCTTTTTCTTTGGTCTATCCCAATATGGGCTTTTACATTTGGGACATACCGCCGGTTTCACTCCTTCTTCTCTCCATGATATATCTCTTGGCATCCATATATGCCCACATCTACTACATTTATATGCTGATACTTCTACTTCTGGCATAATAAAAGTAATACAATACCAGTATATAAAATTAACTAATATTGAAATTTTATACTACTAACAGTAACATTTAAATACTCTTATTACATTACTATTACTATATACTAAATAGGTAAAAGGTGTTTGAAATGGAAAGAAAAATAGATATTAAGGAAATGGAAAGTCTAAGAAAGATAAGGGCGTATGTCATCCTCTCAAAAGGGGATACACCCAAAAAGGTGAATGAGGAAACCTTTGTGTTGCCATCCCAAAGTAATCCAGATAGGAAATACAAGATAACACATAAACAGGAATGGACTTGCAGTTGCCCTGATTTCCAAAAGCGTCATGTAAAATGCAAACATATTCAAGCAGTAGAAATGTGGATTAATCTCAGAAATACGATAATGAATGAGGATGCACTTGATTTAAAAGAGCGAATGGAAAATATCATCAAATGCGAGGTATGCAACAGTTTAGAAGTTGTGAAAGATGGTGTTAGAAAGAATAAGCATAGGGAAATACAGAGATACAGATGCAAGGATTGTGAGCATCGTTTTACCATTGATAAAGTGAAAGGGTATAAGGTAAATGCGAAACTCATTGCTCTTACGATGGATTTGTATTTTAAGGGATTATCTACAAGAAAAATTGCAGATACTATTTACCAGTTCTATGTAATAAAACTCCATCACGAAACGATAAGGCGTTGGATTAATACATTCATGGGAAAGATAAGAGAGCATACCGATAAACTCGAACCCAATGTTGGAGATACATGGCATATTGACGAACAGAAGATTAAGGCAAACGGTGAGTGGTTTTACTCATGGAATATTCTCGATGAAAAGACACGCTTTCTTATCGCCAATACAATCACGAAGCAGAGAAGCATTCTCGAAACTGAAATGGTAATGAAGAAAGCAAAGAGAAATACACAGAATGCAAATCCAGAGGTCATTATCACGGATGGAATGGTATCATACCCTTCTGCAATAAGAAATGAGTTTGGAAACAACGTTACTCATATCGGTGGCGTTGGCATTAGGGACAGAATAAACAACAATGTTCTTGAACGCTATCATGGGACTTACAGAGAGAGGGATAAGGTTATGAGGGGACTTGAGAATGACAGCACGGGAAAGCAAATGAACGATAACATGAGGACATACTACAACTTCATTCGTGAGCATAGCGTTATCGGAAGAACACCCGCAGAGGAAGCAGGAATTAATCTTGGATTAGGAAAGAATAGAATGTATGGGTTGTTAAGTATGGCAATAACCCCCGAATGCGACAGCCATACTTCATCACCCTAATTTGTGACAGAACCGAGTGGGCGTTAAAAAGATTTATCACCTGCTGTTCAATGGGACCGATACCTTATACCGTCACCCGCATTTGAAGGGATAACCTGCTGTCCAAACATAAACTTAATATTTACCGGAGCGTTCGGCAGGCATGAATCCGCTTCTGAACCCACTGTTTGCAGCAGGACTCATAAAACGGTATCTCACGGACATAGACAGGGCATGGAAAAAGAAGCCCGAAGAAATCAGAAAATACCAAGACACGGCATTGATGAGAACGCTGAAGTATGCATATGAGGTTCCCATTTATCATCGTAAATATAAAGAGGCGGGGATTCGTCCCGAAGATATTCGTGGAATGAAGGATTTACACAAGCTTCCGCTAGTCACAAAGAAGGATTTGATAGAAGGATTTCCAGATCAGATAATTCCTCGGAATTATGATAAAAATAATGCATATGTTGTCGGCACGTCAGGTTCATCCGGCAGACCTATGTCAATGTATAAAGATATAGGGTATATAATGGTGGAAGCGCTTGCCGGCATTCGCCTTCTTAAAGCATACGGCATGAACTGGAGAAAAACCAAAATAACAAATATAGGTGACTTTTCCATCCCCACGACTACGGATGAGGAATGCCTCAGAAAGGGGCTTATGGGTAATCTCTCTCCATTTTTTTCATTCAGCAACTACCAGAATCTGTATACCGGCAAGGAGGCAAAAATCCTGCTCGGAGAAATGGAGAAATTTGAGCCCGAATTGCTAATTGCCTACACGAGTGTTTTGATGGGGCTTGCGTCCTTGAAAATGAAGGGGCTCGGAAAGAATGTCAATCCCAAGTATATAGTGTCCAGTGGTGAGGTTCTTGACAGTTATTCGAGGAAATATATAGAAGAATCGTTCGGGGTTCCCGTACTCAATCTTTATGCGACAACCGAAGGTGGTTCCATCGCTTTTGAATGTCTCAACAGAAACTTCCATATCAACAGTGATTTCACCCATGTAGAGATTATCGATAAAGAGGGGCGGACAGTGTCGGAAGATAAAGTCGGGAGCATCGTGATAACTCGCCTGTACCGTGGCGGCACACCGATAATAAGATACACGGGTCTCAATGATCTTGCATCACTGGAAAGCAATTATTGTGATTGCGGCATGCATACACCCCTGCTAAAAAGCCTGGAAGGAAGAAAAAAGGATGCCATCATATTTCCGGACGGAAGGATATTCCCGCCAGCCACCATTCCCATGCTGCTGGCAGAAGCCGCCGGCAAGTTCAACACGCTCCAGATAAAGAGATTCCAGTTTGTCCAGAATGATATTGATGACATAGGAATCAGGGTAGAGATAGATGAGAAACGGCGTAATAAAGACGTGGCAGTGGACAGACTGATAGAAGAAATCCGGAAAAATTATCAAAAACTTGCAGGGGATAGTGTCAAATTGGAAGTGAACGAGGTGAAAGAAGTGGAGAGAATCGATGGGTCAATCTTGCCTCCGCTTATCATCTCAAAACTTGATAGAAAAAGAATTGAAGAAGCGCTTCTCTAATGACACGACCGAAAATTTCAAGAGATAGTGTGTTCATGCTTTGTTCTCCTGCCAAAAACTGCTATGGGGCACATGTAGATACATTCTCCGCAATGGACACATCTATCTTCGTTAATCCATGCCTTTCCGTTTTTAATATATATTGCATCTCGCTTGCACTGCCCCGTGCAGATGCCGCACCCCAGGCAGTTCAATGCCCTTTCAACGGTGTTTTCAATGACCTTTTTCTCTTTCTCCGTTGGGGCATGAACTCGGAAGCTGTTTTCCGAAAGTATAACCTCCGCTCCGTCGACGGCATACCCATTCTCTGTTTCTCTCACCTCATCTATGCAATTCATAAAATTTTTAATTCTTTCATTGTCAATATTGACGGGACGACTCTCCCGCTTTTTTTCCTTGGCAGTGATATTTGCCCATTTGGGTGGTACGACCCATCTCCATAATCCATTCTCTATCCATGCATCGTCAAACCCGTTCTCCCCTGCATATTTTTTGAGTTTATCCAGCAATTTGTTACAGTCCTTATGTTTTTTGAATTCAAATTCCGCCATATCACTTGCAGGGCACAACCAGCACCCTATGCGCGAGAAACCCCGTTCGTAGAGAACATTCCACTTTATTCCGTATTCTCTATATTTGTCGAAAAGATAGAGCCACACGTGAAGGGCCGTCCAGTTCTGTATTGGAGAAGCACCTATCTGCCCAGAAACCCAGGGGTTTTCCCATACGTTTCCCTTCTTCGCCCTCTGTTCGGATTCATACCTTCTCTGACCTATGAATGAAAGCACCCCGTCGGGAAAATATTTCTTTATCAGTCTCGTCGTCGGGCCCAGTTTGCATGTTTTGCAGCACCATCGGAAGTCCCTGGCCGAGGGGCCGAAAAAGTCTATCGCTCTCCAGAATATGTCACCCGCTCTTTCCTCAAGCAGTTTTAGATTCAGTTTCTCCGCCACCTCATGCACATGTCTGACCGTCTCCTCAAATTCCAGTCCTGTATTTATGAAGAATATCGGCGGACTGTATCCTGCGTCCAGCAGAAGAAACAAAGTTGCAAGACTGTCCTTGCCGCCACTGAAGGAAACGGCCATCGGCAATTTGTGTTCCCCAGTTGTTTTGCGGATAAAATTTGTTGCATCATTGACTTTCCTTGAAATTATTTCCCTGTTTGCTTCCAGTGCATAATCCCATGTTTTGTCCCTTATTTCCTCTTTCCTGGCAATGCCTTTCCATCTTACTTTTACAGCCATTCCGTGCCCGTTGGCAATCATCTCTTCACTATCCATATATGCCTTGCCCACGGCAATCACTTCCATTTCGGGAGAGTAAACTACAACTTCATTGCCCTTGCGTATTTCTTTGCTTGCATCCACCACGCCCGGGGCCAGAAGGTTGGAACCGTTCAATATGGGGGATACCGCCCCCTTGTCGGCAATCACAAATCCTTTGGTAGGGTGTATAAGGGTAGCAAACCATACTCTGGGGATAAAACGGAAATTTTTTTCTTTCGCGTCGTACTGCAAAGCCCCTGCAACCTTTCCGTTGAAAATGACCTCGTCCATTTTGTCCGTTGACGGTGCATCGTTTAGGAGCATCATCTCCGGGAGGACAGCATTACCAAACTGTCTCTGGATAACTTCCCTGCATAATTTGATGTCAAAGGGAAAGGCAGGTCTTGCATCTCCCGGTGGTGTGAGCTTCACCTCTGATGTTTTGCCGCCGCATATCCCGCACGTCTTGCCCAAAACAGGCAAGTTGCATTCATGGCACCATCGAAGCTCGATTCTTCCGAGATAAATCACAGATGCACATGCAGCACGCATTTAAAGATTTGTTCATATCTATAAAAGTCACTCATGTATCACGTTGTAAAAACTTGGCGGGGATTCCCATGAAATATCTTTCTCCATTATACCATAGTTTGTAATGTAACATTGCAGTTTAATTCTACCCTGTCCCTTTATTTTAAGCAAGCCCTTCTCAAAAACCAGCACTTCAAGGTCGTAGCTTCCGTTTTCAATCTGCATCTTAATCTCATCTCAGCGAGAAATCCCCAACCTTTAGGTAGGGGATGAATC
>CAZSHJ010000083.1:0-4775 GCA_964606745.1 uncultured Thermoplasmatales archaeon
AAGATGCATTGGGAGCATTGCTGTAGCAGATAAAGGACTTGCAAAGGATTTGCTTAATAGAATTGATTTAGGAAAATTTAAAGAGAAAATGGACGCTGAAGAGGATATTGAAAAAATAGCAAGGTGCATTGGGAGCATTGCTGTAGCAGATAAAGGACTTGCAAAGGATTTGCTTCAGAAATTGAAAGAGAAAATGGACGCTGAAGAGAATATTGAAGGAATAGGATGGTTCATTGAGGGCATTGCAATAGTAGATGAAGAATTGGCAAAAGAATTGGGGAAATAAGAAGTGTTTGAAATAGTGAAAATGGTAAATAAACATGCAAGAAAAAAGGGAAATACACGAGTAAGGAAACTGTCAAAAATCAAGGAAGGGTTAAAGAAGAAAACTGATATGCTGATCAACTAGGGATACAACGAAATCCCTGACCATGAAATGATAGGCAAAACTCTTCGCATGAGAAGGGAAAGTAATATTAAAATCATACCCATGTTATATTGATATGCTTAGAAGGTATCTCCTATTGGTGCTCTCCGTTATGCTGATAACAATGCCTCATGCATTAACCGGTATCAATAAAGATGATACATGGAGAAGCTCACAAACCCCAGGTATAGATCTTACCAGTAATCAAAGAGGATACGCTTCCACAGAACCAATACCCAAGACTGGGTTAATAAGCGGTGAGAGATTCAGTTTCATATGGCACGATGGTAGACTCAGAAGCTACTGGACCCATATACCACCTGGTTATAACGGAACACTACTTCCCCTTGTGATAGTGCTGCACGCTGGGGGAAGTTACTCCAGATATATGCAGGAGAAAACCGGCTTCAATGAAAAAGCTGATAAGGAAAACTTCATCGTCATTTATCCCAATGGTGTCTTCCGGTTTATGCCCTGGTGGCGCATGTGGAACGGCGGGTACTGCTGCGGCGTTTCATATGAGAAGGATGTCGACGACGTTGGATTTATTCGTATGTTGATAGAAAACATTTCACATGAACTCCCAATAAATCCTCATCGAGTATACATAACCGGGCATTCTAATGGAGCAATTCTTGCATACAGGGCAGCAGCTGAGTTATCACATCTTATCGCTGCAGTCGGTGCAGTCGCTGGGACAATAGGTGGAAAAGCAAGTGAACATAGCTCACTCTATATTATCCCTGAGCCTCATGACCCTGTGCCAGTTATTCACTTCCACGGTATGCTTGATGAAAACGTACCGTATGATGGAGGCAAAGGTAATAATACGTGGGGAACAGCTATTGATCTATCGGTCAACGAATCAATAGCTTTCTGGGTCTACAATAACGAGTGCAACTCCACTCCGCAGACATGGGTAAGCGACAGCGGGAACATAATTAGAGATACATATACCAGCGGACGCAATAATTCAGAGGTAATCCTCTACACCATAATTAATGGTGGCCATGGATGGCCTGGGTCAAATACTGGAGATAGACCAAGCAAGGAAATTTCCGCTACGGGCCTACTATGGGAGTTCTTCGAAGCACATACCAAGTGAGAGATACGGATAAAAAAGGTGTAATCATACTAATCCCATCCCAAAATACCTTCCTCCTTACTCTGCCTAAGCCAGGGAAGCAAAAAGCAATATCCACAATTGGTCTCTTTCCTATGGGGATTTGTGTCCCTGTGTTTTTACTGGTAAAAACGGAATAAATGGTAATGTTTTTAGTAAAACGAGATGGGTATACCTCAATTTTTATTTTTGAATATATTTTTAATATATTAATAAATATGTTTAAACCCCTGCTATGAATAAAAAGTTGTTTCATCTCTCTTTCATCCTTGCATTTGCAACCAGGGCCTGACCGAAAGAGATACCCCCATCACCTGCAGGGAGTTTTTCATTCCTCAGAAATCTTATTCCGTTGCTTTCAACCTCTTTTTTGATAGTATGCACCATGTGCTCGTTGTAGGCACACCCACCGGATACTCCTATGACAGGGGCACGCTCATTCTTTGCATACTCGACTGCAATCTCTGCCAAGCCCTTTGCCAGATATTCCTCTGCAGAGAAAGCCAAGTTTTTTGTATTTTTACCCCTGTTCTCCCATATATACTGCATAAGATATAAGGTACTCAGAACAGGCACATCATTCCACTCTATTTCCAGCTTTATTCTCTCGCTTTTCCCGCCAATAGCATGACTTTCAAGTTTCATTGCAGGCTCTCCCTCGTATGTTCTCGCAATGCATATACCAAGCAGGGCGGCAACCGCATCCAGAATGCGCCCACAGCTCGTGGTCTTTACACCATTCCTTTCCTCCGCCTGTCTCAGCATCACTGCTATTTCCTCCCCCCCGTGAGGGAACGCTCCTTTATTTGCATAGAAAAATTTCTCAAGTCCGCCGTCCAATGGCAAGATACCGGCAACCATCCGCAGAGGGTACTTTGTCGCAAGGTCTCCCCCTATCATGTACTGCTCTTCAATATGCCCAACCCGCTTATAGTCAGAAAATGAGCAGTGAAGAACCTCCCCGCCCCAAACGGTGCCGTCCCCCCCGTAGCCCACACCGTCTATGGCAATGCCGACCATCTCATTCACACCGAACTCGCCCATCAGCCCTGCAATATGTGCATGATGATGTTGTACTCCTGCAACCCGAGTACCGAATTCCTCTCCAAATTCCATTGCCATCTTTGTCGTCGAAAACTGCGGATGAATGTCATGGGCGACCATCTCCGGCCTTGCATTTGTTAGCTCGAGCAGATGTCTTGTTTCTTCTTCAAGAAATCGCATCGTGTCGTATTTCCCGGTATCTCCTATGTACGGGGACAAAAATGCCCTGCCATCCGCCAGAATGCATGATGTTACGTTCATCTCTGCCCCGAATGCAATGACATTTCCCGTGCCGAAAGGCAATTTCACAGGGGCAGGAACATATCCTCTGGAACGCCTTATAAATGCTGGTTTTCCGTCGATAAAGCGTATGACCGAGTCATCGCACCTATGGACTATCTTCCTGTTGTAAACCAGAAAATAATCCACCTTTCCCATCAGTTTCTTTATTGCCTCCCCATTCCCGTATATTATTGGCTCTCCGGGCATGTTTGCCGATGTCATGACAAGCGGGTGGCGGCATTTATGAAAAAGCATGATGTGCAGCCCCGTGTACGGAAGCATAACCCCTACATTATGAAGACCCGGTGCCACCCCTTTCATTTCCTCTTTCTTCCGAAGGACGACAATGGGCTTTATATGCGAATTAATCATTTCCTTCTCTTCCTCACCGAGACGGGCAATGCCGGTTACAGTACCTATGCTGTCCGCCATGATTGCAAACGGCTTGTTCTCCCTGCCCAGTGCTCCCCTTAACCTTTTTATTGTATCAGGATAGAAAGCAGAACATGCCATGTGGAATCCACCGTTTCCCTTGACTGCGATGATTTTTTTGTCCATCAGCAACTCGCCAGCCACCCATATGGCTTCTTTACCTGCCTTTAGCACGTTTCCCTGCCCGTCAAGCAAATAGACCTGCGGGCCACAATCCTTACATGCAATCGTCTGTGCATGGTATCTTCTGTCTGCAGGTTCGGTGTATTCTGCACGGCATCTGTCACACATGGGAAATTCGTCCATGGCTGTATTCTGCCTGTCGTACGGAAGACTGTTTATCACGGTATATCTCGGGCCGCAGTTGGTACACGTGGTGAAAAAGTAATCGTGTCTCCTATTGTTCGGGTCATTCATTTCCCGTATGCAATCATCACATATGCCCACGTCCGGAGGGATAATCGAAGCAACATCGCTTTTCATGTCATTGCTGCTTTTTAGTATCTCGAATGTTTTGAATGCCTCTCCATCTTTCCATTTTACATCAATGCTGTCAATGCTTGCAAGCGGAGGCTTTTTTCCCTCGATGTCGGTAATGAATCCGTTTATCCGCTCCCTATTTCCTTCAACCACTACTTCCACTCCTGCATCGCCGAGATTGAGCACATACCCTTTAAGTTCATGGTAAGATGCGAGACGGTAAATAAACGGGCGGAAGCCCACTCCCTGAACAATGCCGCTAACTCTTATCTCTGCCCTCATCTTCGTAATGAGAAGGGTTGCCCATTTAATTATTTTTCATTCATCTGCTTCACGGCTTGAGAAGGACAGGTGGTATGAAATCAGGAGGATAACCGCTGATAGCATACCTGTAGAGAGCTGCTGTAAGCACCCCCTGGGCAGCGATGCCTATGCATGACAGTATTATCCAGTATATCAGGGCAAGAGAAAACCCGATAATGAATCCCGTACTGCCCAGCAGTGCCCCGAAAATGACCAAGGAAATGCCGGCAAGTCCCAGCGAGAAAAGGATGGCTCCCAGACTGAGATTGCCCACCACCATCTCACCCCATGTATCCTCAAAAAGGGAGATGCTTCTTTTGAGGGAATCCCGTATTGACATTTTCTCGTACACAAAAACAGGGGTAATAAAGAAGGTTGCCATAGACCATGCGAATCCCGCAATGACAGCAACGATTTTGCCTATGACACCCCTATCATGAATGATTTTCAGTATGGTTCCCACTGTTGCTGCAACAACAGCCCACTTGAAAATCGGCCATAAATTTCTGTTTGCCACCCTGATACCGTCTCTGATTTCTGGATAGCCCCGCTCCAGCCGCATTGTTGCAAAGCCTATGATGGCAGTGTTGAAATATATGATAATAAAGTAAAACATGAAGTACATAAAGAAAAGTGAAATAGGGGCAAAGCCCCTATAACCCCATTCCGCCTTCGTTCCTCGGC
>CAZSHJ010000084.1:0-4762 GCA_964606745.1 uncultured Thermoplasmatales archaeon
TTTATCCCCTCGCATAAACACGTAAAAGTCGAAGGTATATATGTCTTACACTATAGTTTATTGTTATTATTACTCAGTGAAACACATGTTTTCATTCTTCTTGCTACTTTCCGAACTACCGTTGATTCTGATTCACAGGTTCATATGGATTGAATGCGGGGTCGCCGTACAGCACGAACTCATGTATCGCAACATACTTCTTGTCCAGCGCTTTTGCTTCTCCGGAGCCATATCCGTCATTCAGTGGAGGTGTCCACAGGAACGTAGAGTTTGCATCTACCGGCAGATAGGCATTTTTTGCATCCCTCAGGGCCATGCCGGTCGCACTGTCATTCACTATCAAGTCAAGTATGTAATCATTGGCTATCAAACTGCCGAAATGCATGTCAGGATATTCCCCCTTGAGTAAAAGATTCAGAGTTGCATTGACATATCCCCTGATACCAAATCCCTCGAACACCAGTCCCGGCTCAAGATACCCGGGGTCGGCAGTATATCTGGTGGCTGCAATGAACGCATTAACCCCTGCATGAATAAAAGCTTGGGAAAGTGTGTTATATGGGGATAAACCCTCGGTCTTTCCCACGAGGCAACTTTCTATAAACACCATCGAAGGGCCATAATCCATATTAACAACGTGGCGGACATCATATGTGCCCTTTCCAGATAAACCTGTTTTCAACCCCAATCCAAACTGGTCCAGTTCGAGCATATCCCCCGCCTCGAATAAATAATAGGAGCCGTGAGCGAAAGCAAAGATATAGTTGCTCCCCAACTGGTACTTTCCCCCTTCGGCAATTTTGCCCCCCATCAATCCCGCCCTCTGTGCCTCTAGACGGTATGCACTTTGCACATTGAATCCGCCTTTTTCCGTGTCATTGCAGAGTTTTCCGTTTATGAATTTGCTCTCTCCTGTCCAGAATTTCGTAGGTTCGTCCCTGACGGGCCCGAATCCGATGACACTCTTAAGTTTGTTCATAAGCGGGGTGATCACGGGTATTTTCTGGAATTCAATGCCGGTGCCGGTCTGCACTGTCGCATTGTTCTTCCAGTCCCCGAGATTCTGGATGAGATCATCGTAGTAAATCGTTCTTGCAATCAGGGCACTGCAGTCTTCGGAATCATAACCTGTTACCCTGCCGACGGCGTTCTCCTGGAACGGGTAATATGAATATGTATCGTTCTCAGTATCCTGCAGGTCCGGATCGATATCGCCGTACATGAAATCACTTGCGGTGCCCTCGCCGCTTACAAAATCGCTGTCAGGATTGTGATAATAGTAATGTGGAATCATTGTCGTGCCGGCCATTATTGCAATGTAAACCGGATTTTCGGCATAGTAATTCCTCAATGTTTCAGTATTCCCCGATGAAATGTTTGTGATTTCTGCAAGCAGTGCATTCAACTCATCATGTATTTTCAAAACATGCTCATTGGCAGCCTTGACAAGCTTTGGATTCTTTACGGGACTTGCTATGCCCGGACACGTCTCGCCATCAACGGTAACGTTGTCGGTGGCGGCAAATGCAAATTCCGGCTTGGCAAAGACAATACCCCTATGATAGGCAGTCAGGTAAGGCGACATCGACGAGATACTCTTCATGAGGGGATAAAGTGTGGTATCCATCTTCTCCACCGTAACATCCACGGTATAGTTCCCCTCCCTTTTCACAATCCATGTTCCCACCACTTCAATAGTATACTTCCCGGACTTGTCATATACACTCGCCTCATACTCAAGCCGATCTGATACAATATTATTTGCATCAATTACTGGTATGCCGGCAGCGGTGGATGAATACTCAAATGTAACATTATCAGGGTCTATCAGATGAAGGAATAACCTATCCCCCCACTTTTCCACGTCTTCGGACGCATCATTTACCACATTTATCCTTATTCTTGCATATCTGTAATCCTGCGGTACATAAAAGGAATGACTTGCCGAGTAATTGAATCCGCTCAACAAAATATTAAGACCGTGTAGTGTACTGCCAGAATTTATGGTATTTTCAAAATGGTAACTCACCGAATCCAGCACTTTCGGTGCTGTTATATCAAGCGGGTTTGCCATCGTTATGTAGCCGCAACCGCCGAACCCGTCGTTCAGTACATTCAGTATGTAGTCGTTTATCTCCTCAACGCTTGCAAACCTCTCGGTCTCGCCATAACCTGCGATATTCCCGCAAACGAATGTTGATTTTACGCCCAGCTCTTTCAGCGTGCCTTTTACATTGTCGATATCGTTAGTTACAAATACCGGGATATTTAGATACGATGCAAGAGGCACTGCAACAATGCCAAGGTTATAACCATCGTTATCCTGTCTCATGAGCAGTGCCGCATCACTCTGTACCCATACCTCGGTTGCAAGTCGTATCGATGCACTCTCCGGGGTTTCCCCCACAACATAGATGGGGTTGCTAAGCCCGTACATTTCTTTGAATCTCTGCACGGGTTTTGACGGATTTGTAAAATCCTGCACGAGCAGAGGGGCAACATGCTGCCCATTGTCATAGTAAACGGATATGGGAGTTGCTATCAGCGGATAGAAAGGATTCTCCTTTGAAACAACAACAGCGGTTTCGTTGATCGTACGTTCAGAACCTATATTTGTTGCGTTTATTCCTTTTTCATCTCCCCCGAATACGAAGGGGAATGTTATACATAAAATGCCTGCCACGGCTATGGCCATTACTTTCTTAAGCATGTTGAAACACCTTATGACCTAATGAGATTGCTATGTATAAGAATTTCGCAATTTAATATTGTATATGCCTGCCTTTATTTCCTTCACTGCTTCATTGCCAGCGTTGTCATAGGCGACAATCTTTATCGTATGTGCACCGAACATTGTTTCATCCAGCGTATACTCGACACCGTCAACAAAGTTTGTTTTGAGTTCGTTGTCAATGTATAGTCGGGCACTGTCAACTCCTGACGTAGCTGTATCATCGATGGTGGACATTATGGTTATTTTACCTATAATCAACGGTTTATCCCCAGGCAATGGCATTATCGCCCTGTCGAAGAGGTACAGGAAGCTTATCGGTTTGTATACAGTTATTTCAGGCCCGTAGAAATCTATTTTTACCTGCTCTTCCTTTGAATTCTCTATGTTTCCCACTTTGTCAACCGAATGGTATTGAATACTATGTATGCCGTCGCCATCAACAATGAAAGGCTCCGTATATATCTGCCATTCTCCGTTGTCAATTCTGTACATTGTATAATCAACACCGCTTGCCTCATCAGTTGCTGTTAAAGTTACGGTTACATTATTCACGTACCAGCCGTTGTTTCCAGTGGGCTGTTCTGGTGTTATATGGCACATTGTTGTAGGCTCGCCTCCACCAACCTGAATATGCTTGCTATTCATGACCCCAATATTGCCAAGCATATCGGTGGCATAGTAATACAAAGCGTAGGTACCATCTTCAGCAATGACGAACGGTTCCGTATAAAGAGTCCAGTTTCCATGGTCGATACGGTAATGAATATTCCCTACACCAATCATATCATCTTCAGCTGTGAGAGTAACTAATGTAGCGGAGGTTATCTGCCACTTCTGACCAGGAGTTACTTCTGAAATGCCCTCGAATGCTATTTTTGTAGATGGACCGCTGGTATCTAATACATAAGTTTCTACATGATGCGGGACTTCTTCATTATTAACAAAGTCGACGGCCCAGTATTCTATGGTATGTGCTCCTGAGGAATAACCGTGCAATCCATTAATCTGGAAGTGCACTTCTTTACTCCAGCTCCCCTCATGCAGTACCCCGTCTATCTTGTAGAATATATTCCATATTCCACTGTCATCATCTGCCATAATACTGAATGTTGAAGCACTGATTATGTAGCCATCTGGGTCGAGGGTAACAGTAAGCCATGACCATGGTGGTCCATAATCAAGTGGTATATCTGTTGGATCATCATATGGATATGTGCTAGGGTCATCAGTTGGCTCCTCTGCATCGTTTGTTCCATCTCCATCGCTGTCATAGTAAACAGTTCCCTGATTTGATATAATTGTTCCTGAAGGTGTATCACTGTCAACAGTGACGCAGAAACTGATTTTGATTGAACCATGGGCAAAAATGATGCCGTTCCATATTATTTTGTTATTTACAGAATCGTATCCGATGCCATCCGAAATATCATCATCATTTGGTATATCGTTTATAATTACGGAGCTATTGAGATATGTGGTATTTCCAGGAATTCCATCCTCGAATTCATTGCCGGGGTTATCTGTGGAATCCATATCTCCTGTGTTATTTACCCAAGCAGTGTAACGTATTATATCACCCAGCTCCAGAGGTGGTCCATTCATATCAACAGCAACCTTTGGATCAACAATATTAGGTGCACCAGATATGACAACCACACTTGCTGTATCGCTGTCCGTGACTTCTTTTCCAAGAGAATCAACTCCTCTGGCATCAGCGGTATTCGTGAAATTGGAGTCATATGTGGTGTTCCAGTAAATAGTATAATTTGCACCCACTGCAAGATTTCCAACATTGATATTCTTTGTGCTGTCATTCACCCAGACATTGTACAGTGGTGTATCGCCTGTATTTGTGACAACTATTTTCCAGTATACCGTGTCTGTGGAATTAACCGTGACCATTTCACCCCACGTGCTGTTGTCGTCGCTTATCTCTTTCTCAACATTGATGGCCGGACCTATGACCACTACTTTTGCTGTA
Source organism: uncultured Thermoplasmatales archaeon (assembly GCA_964606745.1). Lineage (GTDB taxonomy): Archaea > Thermoplasmatota > E2 > UBA202 > DSCA01 > VBQP01. The sequence continues at coordinate 4,716 of CAZSHJ010000084.1, forward strand.
TCGCTGTCCGTGACTTCTTTTCCAAGAGAATCAACTCCTCTGGCATC
>CAZSHJ010000085.1:0-4755 GCA_964606745.1 uncultured Thermoplasmatales archaeon
CTTCAGAAAGTGAATCGCTGCTCAAAATCGTTATTACGCAAGAGGTCTAATATACCATGAAAAAGGAAGCAATTTTTATCGCTCTGCTTTTGTTGATAACTGCAATCCCTATTTATCAACAAGGTGAAAGTGCAATCGTTGCGCCGTCCAAACAGGGAGAACTCATTAATATTACTGCCCAGGAGGCATGGGAAATGTTAGACAATGAGGAGGATGGGATTCAAATTCCAGTAGATGTGAGAACATTTGGAGAATATTTTGATGAGAGGATATCTTCCCCTCACTTGTACGACAAACCAGTATTATATCCGCTGCAACTGCTAGAGATACCACTATTCACAAATTTGTTCATCAAGATATTTCATGGAAATGAGGTGATTTTATATTGCCGGACTTCCCGCCGTAGCGGTATCGGAGGGAAACTTCTTATGGAAAACGGATACGATGGTCCATTATACAATATGGTCGGCGGAATTAATGCCTGGAAAGCGGCAGGATTACCAACTGTAAAAGGATTTGGATTATAAATTCACCAACCCACATATGTCCTTTTGGGAGAAATGCCTTTAGAAATTCCTGCCTCTTGCGTTGATTTTAAATAACCCATCTGGCATTCAATTTGGATAAAAATGAAAGTATCTGATTTGAAAGCAAACAGCAATGTAGACGAAATTATTCTGAAAATAGTCGAGAAAAAAGAGCCCCGTGAAATCACGAAGAGATTCGGTGGCACCGCCAGGGTGTGTGATCTTGTCGGCAAGGATGATGATGGGAATACTGTACAGATTACCCTATGGAACGAGGATATAAATAAAGTAGATATAAACGAAACCGTGAGAATAACGGATGGATGGGTAAAGGAGTGGGACAACCAGCTGCAGGTATCGACTGGAAGAAGCGGCAGAATAGAAAAAGTGGAATAATCTGCAGATAAACCAAAAAATTTAGCTTTTTATCCCGCATTCTGATTCTTGTTAACTACTCCGTGCTAAAGCCCAGAGGGTTCTTACTCCGTCTTAACTAAAATTGCAATATGAATATAAACCTCCGTCGTTTTTGAGCTTTTGTGTACAGGCATCTTATGGTATTTCAATTTCATCCATCCTCCCCCAAAGTTTTAAAACATGGATGATATTTTCCCGCATGGAATTTGAGCAGGCGGCAAAACATGCATCGGAACTTGTGCTATCAATGCCAAAAAGTTCCTGCATAAGGGTGATTTCTCACTGCGATGCGGACGGTATAGCTTCTGCTGCCATCATGGCCATTTCTCTTGCAAGAGCAGGCTACGGATTCCATATCTCCATAAAAAAGACAGGACCCAGCATAACGGACGGAATGGACGACGAGGACAACGAACTGGCAATATTCTGCGACATCGGCAGTACCAATCTGGATGAGATTGAAAAGCTGAAATGTAGAGCCATACTCTGTGACCATCATGTGATTAAAGGGGAATTATCAAATGGCATAAATCTTAATGCTCGCATTTACGGCATGGACGGCGGCAGGGAGGTATGCGGTGCCACCGCCACCCTCGCCCTCTCGCTTGCCATGGACAGCAATAATGCAGACCTTGCCCAGATTGCAATTGCAGGAGCTATAGGAGATAAACAGGACAAGGAGGGATTTACGGGATTGAACAGGAAAATTCTGGATGATGCCGTCAGGGCAGGCCATATACAACTAAAGGAGGAGGAGGTTTTTTCCAGTGAGAAAAGTCTGATGGACTCACTTGAGGAGTGCATAGAACCGTATTTTGCCGGCTTCTCGGGTGACAGGGTGATGCGCTTTCTCCAGAAACTTGATATCGACCCGTTAAAAAAATTTCCAGAGCTGGGAGAAAATGAAAAAAAGAAACTCCTGTCCGGACTTACACTGAAGCTGGTCGAGCAGGGTGCAGATACGGTAAACCTGACCCACATCGTTCCCTACGGAAAAAAATACGGTAATCTGTATGACCTGACATCAAAATTAAATGCATGTGCCCGTGAGGGAGAGGAGGGCGTGGGTATAGCTACATGCTTCGGTGATGGAGCAGCAATGAAAAAGGCAGGGGAATTGCAGTCACATTACAGGGATATGATAAGACATGAGATGAAAGGGCTTGAGAAAGAAAAGCCCGGGGAAATGCCGCATCTGAGTTATTTCCACACAAAAAAATCTTCTCTCGGCGGCGTCATCGCAGGGCTGGCAATGCTTTACCTCCCGAATTTCAGCAAGGATAAACCCGTAATCTCCATTTCCGCCGGGAGCAAGAAAGTGAATATTTCCGGGAGGGGCACCGAAAGACTGGTGAGCAGGGGACTGGACTTGGCAGATGGGATGTATGTTGCATCGAAAGCCATCGGCGGGAGCGGCGGCGGACATCCCATAGCTGCGGGTGCCACCATATCGCTAGGAAAAGAGGAAGAATTCCTGGAGAAATTGAATGAGGTTCTGGGAGGTGAAAAATGAAGACACTTGTCATATGCGAGAAGGATATGGCAGCCAGAAGGATATCCTATGCTATGTCAAATGGAAAAATTAATACGTCAAGATTGAACGGTATTCCATACTATACTTTCAATGAGGGAGAATGGAAGGCTGTCGGATTAAGAGGACATATAATAAAACTAGACTACCCGCCGGAATACAACAGGTGGAACGGCATATCACCTTTGAATCTTGTAGATGTGGAACCCATAAAGAAGGTAAGTAACAGGAACATAGCTGACGCCTTGAAAAAACTGGTTAACGATGTGGACAAAGTCATAGTTGCAACCGATTATGACAGGGAGGGAGAGTTGATAGGTGTCGAGGGGCTTGAAATTCTGCCGAAGGGTTTTGATACTGGAAGGGCGAAATTCAGTTCACTCATACCTCAAGAAATAAGGAATGCATTTGGCAACCTTTCCGATGTGGACTACAATCTGGCAGAGTCGGCAGAGGCGAGGCAGATAATCGACCTTGCATGGGGCGCAACCCTGACACGTTTCATATCTATTGCATCAAACCAGCTCGGCAAGGATTTTTTGTCTGTGGGAAGGGTACAGTCTCCAACTCTTGCCCTTATAGTAGAAAGGGAAAAGAAGATAGAAAAGTTCGTTCCCACTCCTTACTGGAATATAAAAGCAGATATGTTCTCCAACGGAACGAAATTTACATCCCTTCATGCCCACGGGAAATTTATGGATAAAGAGGAGGCCGACGAGATATATAATAAGATAAAAGGGGCAACTAGCGGGGAAGTAATACTGTATAATAGGGAGAGAAAGGAGGAGTACCCACCGCCGCCTTTTGATACAACCACCCTCCTGCGAGAGGCGTCCAGACTCGGATTCACCGCTGCATCCGCGATGAAGATAGCAGAGTCACTTTATATGAGAGGTCTTATATCATATCCGCGTACAGATAATACCGTTTATCCGCCAGCTCTTCAAACAAGGAAGATAGTTAAGAAGCTGGAAAAGATTTTTCCCAAGGAGTCAAAACATGTACTGGAAAAGGGCAGAAAGACGCCTACAAGAGGTAAGAAGATTAGCCAGGACCACCCGCCGGTGCATCCTGTTGATGCCGCAGACAGGACAAAGATGGATGGTAGGGACTGGAAGATATACGAGTTGATAGTCAGGAGGTTTCTTGCAACGCTCGCTAAAAATGCCGTTGCGGAGGTGTCAAAGGCGGAAATTGATGTCAAAGGTGAAAAATTTTTAGCCAACGGATATGAAATCGTTGAGAAAAACTGGAAGGAAATTTACACTTACATAAAAACCAGAGAGCATACACTAAGATTGAACAAGGGGGAAGATGTGGATATCACCGAGATAAAAAATGTAAAAGAGGAAACCAAACCTCCGGAAAGATACAATCAGGGCTCGTTGCTGGCGGAGATGGAGAAAAACAATCTCGGCACAAAGTCGACAAGACATGATATCATAGAAAAACTATATTACAGGAATTACATAAAGGGTAAAAAAACAACACCCACCCTTGCCGGCATAGCGGTTATAGAAGCTCTGGAAAAAAGTGCAGAAATAATAACAAAGCCAGACATGACTGCAGAACTCGAGAATGAGATGAGCAAGATAGCCGAAGGAAGGAAAAACCTAAAGGAGGTCGTCGATGACTCCAGAAAGTTGCTTAAGGAGAGTATCAAAATGCTGGAGAATAGGAAAGACGATATTGGAAAGGTTATAAAAGATGCCTTATCCGAGCAAAACTTTGCGGGGAAATGCAATAAATGCGGCAGCGACTTGGTTATCATGAAATCCCGTAAGGGAAAGCGGTTTATAGGCTGTTCAAACTTTCCTAAGTGCAATAACAGTTATCCTCTTCCACAGAAGGGAAACCTGCTTTTTAATGGGGAATACTGTCAATACTGCGGTGCCCCAATTATGGCTGTATCTTACAAAAGAAAGTGGAAAAAATGTGTGAATCCTGAATGCGAGTCCAATAAAAATCAGAAAATTAAGGCTTAATCTTTAAGCCCCTTTAGATTTCTGACGCAGGTCCTTGGAATTACATTTCCTGCATCTCACGGCCTTTGGTGCATTTCTGGCACCGCAATTCATGCATATGCGTTTGTTCAGTAGTCTCGCTTCCGCCTCCGGAAATTTTGCCATGGGATGGTAAAAGGCCACCCTTTTTAATATTTTTTATCGATTCTGAGGTTATGTCCGCAAATGTAGGTGATGGCAAAATCTAAGGAAACTTTCTGTAGTGACATACTCCCCGCCATGAATGGCGGGGCTTCTCACGAAGAGGAGGGCTGGC
>CAZSHJ010000086.1:0-4731 GCA_964606745.1 uncultured Thermoplasmatales archaeon
TGCGGGTCTTACGCTTCGCTACAGACCATGCAGTATTCCCGGCCTAATTTCATAACCTCTGTTTTTGATTGCTGTGCCATCTGGTTCTATTTATTCTTTCATAGCTTATTCTTTAACCCTGTCATCTCCCGAAATAGTTATATAAAGCGGAAATACATAAGGCAACCATCAAAAAAATATTTCATTTCAAAGTGTTGCTTCCGCTCATAGGTATAGGTATTTTCATTTATATAGTCAACAGTATAGGCATAGATAAATTATCTGATACCCTGGGCACCATCAACCCCATGCTGTTCTTACTTTCCTTTTCTATATTCGTGCCCAGAATAACTATCAGCACATACAGATGGAAAATGATTGCCAGTATACAGGGAATAAGCGTTAGTCTACCCGTGCTTATCAAATTAAATTTGATAGGGTTGTTTTATGGCACGGTGACTCCATTATGGCTCGGAGATTATATAAGAATCCCATATCTTGGAGAGGAGAGTAATGAATCTTTCGGTAAATGTGCCTCCAATGTTGTCATTGATCAGATAATGGAATTTTCCTCGTTATTTATTCTTGCCCTTATCGGTTCTGTTATCTTGATCGACAATTTCCCATCCATTCTCATCATCTTTTTTTCCGTGTTCATAATTTTTTTCTCCTTAGCCATATTCCTGAAAAAGAAAGAAAGGAGCAAGAAAGTATTCGGGATCATTTATCGGATTTTCATACCGGAAAAACTGAAACCATTCATGGAAAATGAGTTCAATGCATTTTATGAGGATATGCCCCCCCTGAAATCTCTTGTAATCCCTTTACTTATTGGCCTCTCCAGTTACATACTTTTCTTCATCCAGATATATATACTTGCTTTATCATTTTCAATAAGTATACCACCTATAACCTTTATCTTGATTTATCCCGTGGCATCCCTTATTGGCCTGCTTCCGATTACCGTGAGCGGACTTGGGACAAGAGAGGTCATTCTCATAACTATCTTTTCTGTTTATGGGATCTCAAGCGGCATAACTGTAGCAATATCCCTAGGTGGATACATAACCACGATACTCGTTCCATCAATCATCGGCGGTATATTCGCTGTTCTAAGAGTCAAATCAATCAAATCACAGGGCAGAACATAATTTTCTGGCACTACTTCATATCGCATTTGGACAAAATCCATCATCCACTGCATCGCCAGATGATTTATACATTCGGATAAGCCGATTTAAATTTTATCACCTATCTTCGTAACATCTTCCCAATATAGTGACAGCGGCTTGATTTTGCAGATTTCCACATATCTTGTAATAGCCCCTCCTGTCTCCATCTCCCTGCCAATTCACGAAGGAGCACCCATAGATGAAATGATTGTCCTGTTTCCAAACTATTGCAGTGTCCTCAACGAGGTATCAATCCAGAAAATTATTATTAGGGGTAAATCCAATAGGGGTTAATGTGTTTTAATGACCCATCAAATGTACCGTGCACATCTTTACTATAACATGTTTGCCTTCACTAAATCCTTCCGGTCTGCCAAAAGATTTAATATTTGCCATCGTTATCCGACTCATGCCTTCCTTAAAAGTTCTGGTTGAAGGTTATGCAATAGAAATAGAACACGGATGGGAAGCAAATTCCACCACCACATTGATAGAGAATGAAGGCAGGTACATTCTTGTTGACCCGGGCATGGATGAATACATGCTAAAAAAAGCACTGGAGGGAGAGGGACTGAATGAAAATGACATAGATTATGTTTTTCTCACCCACTACCCTCTTGACCATATTCTGAATGTTGTACTGTTTCGCAGGGCAACGATTGCTGACGGCTATTATGTTTACAAAGAGAATAGAGGTACAGAGCATGATAGTATGCCATTTGGAAAAAATATAGAAGTTATACACACCCCCGGGCATACCCCAGAACATTCCTCCCTTCTCATTTATATCAACAAATTAACATATGCCGTTGCCGGAGATTTGATATGGTGGGCATCTGAAAGGAAGGAGAAATTGCTTCATCTGCCTGACCCATTTGCCTACGACATGGACGAGTTGGTAAAAAGCAGAGAGAATCTTTTGGACAAAGCGGATTTTATCATTCCTGGGCATGGAAATATGGTGAAGGTAAAATGAACTGTTATCCCACAATTTTATCAACGACCATTGCCATCCTTTTTGTCTCTTTAACATTATGAACTCTGAGAATATCGGCGCCGTTTGCTATTGCCATAGCTTCGGCCCCCAGGCTTCCTTCCAATCGTTCATTTGTTTCAACTCCGCAAATGTTTCCAATGAATGTTTTATGCGATGCCCCCACCAGTATCGGGAAACCCAGGCTCTTCAATTCTGCAAGCCGTGATAGTATCTCGCAGTTGTCTTCTATGCCCTTTCCCGTTCTTTTTCCAAATCCTATGCCCGGGTCGAGAATTATGTTTCCCCTGTCTATTCCCCGGGATAATGCATAGTATGCCCTTTCATGCAAAAATTGTGTTATTTCCGCCATCACATCATTGTATTGGGGATTTTTCTGCATTTTCTGGGGTGTGCCCTTCATGTGCATGAGACATACCGGAACGTCATGGTCCTTGATCGCTTTTGCCATATTGTCATCGCCGCGCAAAGCAGTTGTATCATTCACCATGCCCGCTCCTGCCTCTATGGCTCTCTCTGCCACCTCCGCCCTGTATGTATCTACCGAGATGGGCACTTTGATTTCACCTGAAATCGCCTCTATTACAGGTATGACCCTCTTCAACTCCTCACTTTTGCCCACCGGGTTTGCACCAGGACGGCTCGACTCCCCTCCGATGTCTATAATATCTGCCCCCTCCTCGGCCATTTCTTTTGCCCGTTTGACCGCATTTTCGGGGATAACATATTTTCCCCCATCATGAAATGAGTCAGGAGTAACATTCAATATACCCATGATTAAAGTTTTCTTGCCGGAATTCCTGCCAAGGTTTAAAACACGACTGCTGTCCAAATTCCCCATGATTTCCATGATTTTATCCCCTATAAAAGAGACTCGCCTGTATTGCCCGGTAAGCCTTCTAGAAAGGGCATATAATTGGCTTTTCGTTCCCATCACAAGGGCATCGGTTTTCTTTCCGTATGGGGGAACGGCATAACGTGATATTGCTGCATCTCCGCCGCAGGCTATCATTTCCTGTTTCAAAATTATGGCATCCTGCGGCTCCAGCTCGTAAAATTTTATACAGTGGTGAAAAGACTTGGGAACCATGATTTTCATTCCCCCCTCCTCAACATTTATCGATTCCATCTCTTTCCTTGCATAGTTCTCATCTTTCATTATGCGCAGGTGAGCGAACATGATTCCTTATCCCAATTATATTATTAACTTTTCACATCGTTTTCGGCTGCAGAAGCGTGCCATGCAAAGTTACATTCGATAGAACGAATGCCCCGAAAGGCACAAAAACCAGGATCCCGATCCACGGGTTTAGAACCATGAGCATTATGGGAACAAGCGAGAAGTTCGTGTAATAATGCAGCCCTATCAGCTTCCTTGCCCTGTTCCTGTCAAATTTTTTCATGCCAAGAAGTCTTGCAGAGATTGCAACCATCAGTATGGAAAGCGGGGCGAGAATGGCTATCTGCATCCAGCATCGTTCAAAGCCGAAAATGAACAGCAATGAGATAAAAATAAGGGCTATGTTAATGAACTGAAGGAAATGGGCAAGCGTTTTGAATAAGTAAGGGACAAACATCTCTCCGTTTTCAACTCTCACCCCTATTTTTATCGCCAGCGTATTTGCCTTTGCCTTATAATCATTCTCCGCATCTTTCAGCCCGCCGGCAATGAACTGCATGAAGAGAACCTGTATTGTTCCCAGCACAGCAACGATCCATGCGAGTTCCGTCATATTTCCAATGCTGGAAGCACCATAGAGTATCAGCAAAAAAATTCCAGTACCAACAAATACGTCCATCGCAGGATATTTCTTGCTTATGAGATTATATATGGTTATAGAAAGGGCAGATGCGACGAGGAGGGGCATTGCAGGAAAGAAGGAATAATAACGGAAGGAAAGGAATACTGCAATCACAAACGACAGAACCATGGAAACAATGGCAAAAATCCATGCATTCCTCCTCGAAATTGTTCCGCTTACCAGCGGCCTGTCACCCAACTCGGTGGAAAGTCTGTCAACCCCCGTGTCAGAAATATCGTTGACGACAAACCCGTAGACATGACCGAAGAAGCCTACAAGGAAAAACAAAAACAAAGGCAGAAGACGGCTTTCGCCCATACATACCGCGCCCATGACCGGAGAGATGCCTGTAAGCCCTGCATTGAATGAACGAGATAGTTTAAGATATTCCCTTATGATGCCCATGAGCAATGCAATCGATTTTGATATAAATAAACATCGAAAGGTAATAGAGTGAAAATGCTGGAATTGAACACTCCTCTGCCCATCCGCTATCACATTCCCCATGTTATAAAATTGCCATTACACATGACCGAAACATGAACAACAAAATATATCTTTATTTTTGTGTTTCATTGCCATGCAGAAGGAAAATGCAGAGATTGTCGGCGTTTTATCGGACAGCCATGATAACATGCCTGCCATAGAAAGGGCGGTTGATTTTTTTAATGAAAATAACGTGGACATGGTAATGCATGCAGGTGACATTATATCGCCTTTCACTGCCCGTGTACAGTACTTCGGAATGTAGCTGACTGAAAACATCAATTTTGCTGATTTTTGC
>CAZSHJ010000087.1:0-4723 GCA_964606745.1 uncultured Thermoplasmatales archaeon
GCGATTCATCCCAGACCTAAAGGTCTGGGTTTTCTCGCTTGGATTTCATAAGAAATATAATTTAATTTAATGTTTAGTTTATCTTTGCCTGAAAAGTATTAATTATTAAGTTTTGTTAACATTTAGAGGTAAATTATGACAATAAGATATAGACCACCATTTAAGGGACGGCGTTTTGTAGGGAATACAAACAAAGGAGAAGTCCACGACTTAACAAAAGAAGATACCAGTCAAAATGGGTGCCAAATTGATGAAATTAAACCTGAACATCTCAAATTCTTTAAACCTGATAAATTAGAACAAGCAAAAAAAGAGGATTTCGATAATTGTGCTAAATGTTTAGGTGGCTCGAAACGATAAAATTAGAAAAAAGAGATTAAAGGGATTGCTCAATCAATCCCATCCATCTATTCCTTCTAAGATTGAGGTTTATCCCTGCTTCCTCACTCGGTGTTTTATCATTAAATATCATATGTAGTCTAATGAAATTGTAATAGATTATGTAATTGCTTAACATCTGCTCTGCTGTTTTATCGCTCAGCATTTCCAATTATTATTTTTCCTTCTTTGTACTATGAAAATATTGACCAAACCATCCAATGCCAACTAGCAACCATACAAAGCCAAAAATAAGTCTCCCGACGGCATCATTCTTTAAAATGACTCCTGAGAAACTGATTGCAGCGATTACAAACGAAACTATTGTTACAATCATATAGTGCTTGGGTTTCACGTTCCATTTAGCCATTATCTTACCTCCTTTCATAAAGTCAAATCAAATTTATATAAATACTTTCTTTTTCAGATAGAGGTCAGTGTTCCGAAGCCGAGGGTTGCCCATCAGATAACGCCACACTATATTTTGGAGTGTAAAAGCCATCCTCATAAGGATAGAGTTTCAGGCATCTGACTATTATCGTAAATCCTCTGCTCACTTCCTCAAATTTTTTTTAATCTCATCTCATTAAAATGATAATATGGCAAAGAGTTATCTGTTGCATCTGTTCCGTTATTGCATCATTTCGTAATCCACGCATTATCCTGTTTAAAGTCACTCATCGTATCGCCATCCAACCAAATACGGGGAAGCACGCTCTAAAGCATGCCAAGCCGTAAGGATTGCCCTCCCCCATATCCCTTGCATTTGCCACGATGCTAAAGAGAATTTCCAACCTTTAAAACCTCATCAAGGTGGAATATGTATCGAGTGGGTACCTGTCTATTAACACCGCTCTTGTAATTGCAGACGGGACATTTGTAACCCACTATCACCTCCTTTCCCCACAGTGAAAAATTCTTTATCTTTTTAAGTTTGGAATTGCAGACGGGACATCGTGCAAGCTCTCCTTCGCCTTCCCTTGACTTAATTTCCATCCTTATGAATCCAGCCTTGACAGCCAGCCTCCTTACCCGCTGCGGGCTTACTCTATATTTTTTGTCCAGCATCATCAGTTCTTCCATGACCATGCTCCTCATTTTCGTTTGCGAGTCGATGGTGCCGTGTTTTTTCAAAGCCTTGTAAATCGCCACAACGATTTCCTCACCTGCGGGAACACGATATTCCATGCTATTAAAACAATTTTATGCATATAAACCTTAATGCCGTGGAAAACATGGAATTGAAAGTGCTTCATGAATCAAATAAATAGAGTGATTATATGGACTATGCGTTCTTACATTTCTTACATGCTGATAAAATAATGCCCCGTAGTTCTCTATCATTTTCTGCATTTAGCCATTTCTCCTCAAAATCGGTTTCTTCTGAAATTTGAACTATCCACATAAGAGAATGCAGATAAAAATTCTTTTGATCTGGAGAAGAAACGATTACAAAGAAGGCATGTATTGGGGGAACTTCATCAGAAAAGATAATGCCTTTTTTACTCCTAACTATAATAATATCGAATTTATCACGTCCCTTGATAGTTAGTGAAAGGATGCCGATACCCGGACGTATAACTATGCTGGAATCTTTTTCTCTTTTCTTTAACGATTTATGCAACTCCTTTTCATCTGTATTTAATCTATCTGCCAACTTATGTGCCAACAATTTTGTAAACTTCTGAGGCGGCGGAGTTTTATCAAGGTCTAAAACAACGCATTTTTTTATTAACTCTTCAAAACGTTTCTCGGTGATATTATCCCTCTCTATCAGGATCTCTCTTAGTTCCTCTTCCAATAAATAACCGGTAGATTTAATTCCGGTAATTCTCTCGATCACATGCAAGAGGGCATATTCTCTTTTTATTTTATTTCTGGCATAAACCAAATACCAACTTAATCCAAAAACAATGAAAATACTCACTATGAGAAGCGGAGTTGTCCCCATCTTAAAAATGAGAAAACCATATCCAATAATTCCAGCTATATGGACCCAAGGATATAGCGGGGATTTAAATTTTGGTCTATAATTCTGTACTTTACTTGCCCTCATTACAATAACTGAAAGAGTTACAAATAAAAACAGTAGGAGTTTTAGTGTTGAAGCCGTCCTGATAAGACTTTCAAGATCTAAAAATAAAATAACAAAAATCATGAAAGCGGAAGTAAAGAGTATGGAAAAACTTGGAGTTCCACGTTTGGATACAAATGAAAAAAAACGAGGCAGTAACTCATCCTTGCCCATGGCCATCGGATCACGGGACGCAGCTAACAACCCGGCATTAGCTGTTGAAATAAAAGCTAAAATTGCAGCAATCGACATTATTGCAATGCCAAATCCCCCCATAAAACTACCAGCCCCAAGTGAAATTGGCGTGAGGGAACTTTGCAGTTGAGTGGAATCCACCAGACCTACTGTTACAGAAATAACCAAAATATAAAGTAAAGAAATAAGTCCCCATGAAAGGAACATCCCAAGGGGGATATTTCGTCCTGGATTTTTTATCTCCTCTGCAACGCTAGCGATTTTTGTCAGTCCCCCATAAGAAACAAAAATCAAACCTGCAGTCGCAAAAACAGAGCCAAAACCAAGAGGGGCAAAAGGGGTAAATCTGGAAAGTTTAACATAAAAAGAGCCAGCCACGATATAAAAAACAAGCAGGGAAATGAGACCAGCAACCAGCAATATCTGGGTTTTTCCTGTATGTTTAACACCCCTTATGTTAATAATAGTGAAAATTATGCAAAATACAATGGCGATAAATTTCATTTGCAGTTCTGTAAGGCCTGGATTAAGCAGCATGGCAAATGCACCTATTCCCACCAGTGCGAAAGCACTTTTGAATGCCAGGGAAAACCATGCGGCAAATCCACCAATTGTCCCCATTCTAGGTCCCATACTCCGGTCTATAAAAAAATAGGTTCCGCCGGCCTTTGGCATAGCAGTGGCAAGTTCGGATTTGGAAAGAACGGCTGGTATAACCAAAAGACTTGCAATTAAATATGAAAGAATGACAGCTGGTCCAGTTTTTTCATATGCTACTCCAGGTAAAATAAACAATCCAGAGCTAATCATAGCTCCTGACGCTATACAAAATATATCAAGCAATCCAAGATCTCTCTTGAGATGTCTGTTCTTTTTTCCATAACCCATCTTGTCGTAACAATCCTATCTCTAAATTTAAAACTTTCTTACCTGTTCAACTCAATGCATTATATCTTTTAAGCCGGTAAATAGATTACATTACTATGTTTCCTCACGCAAATCCACCGATGTGAAGGGACGGGTCACCAAGCAATATGAATTCTGCAAGAGACCATCTGTCCTTCCATCCATTGTTCATATATTCATTCTGTGAATGTACAAGCATTCCAGATGGTGTAACCCCCTCATGATACCCCTCAAAGAATTTGTATGCCAGATAGCCCGCTCCCGCATAAGGCCCACTCTCATCCACTCCCGTGAATGCCACCCTAGTCGAACCGACAGTTGCTATTGCCCCGCCGCCTCTTTTCTGTACAAAATACCAGGCGAAGCAGGGCAGCGAAACAGACACATTTGGCATGGGTACTCCAGTCTCCTCCTCGAAATCCGATAGTTTCAAATCAAGCTTTGCTGTTGAGCATGCATCAAAGAAAATCACAGGGAGTTTATACCCGTTAAGCAGGGCTACCACATATGGGGTATAATACGTTCCAACCCATTCGTTATCGTCACCATCTATCGGGTGGGTACCCCATCCCCACGGAAATCCATGACCCGAGTAATGCAAGAAACCTGCACCCTTTTCCATCTCCTTTTCAATTGTCATGGCATTCAGATTTCCCAGTGAATACCATATCTTAACCGGCTCGAAATCAGGCATCTCGTCTGCAGTAATCTGATTCATAAATTCCCCCTCCACCACCCCCCACCCCGGGAACGTATCACCACCAATTAGTATAAACCTCTTGAACCAATCCTCCCCGAACGCCTTGCTTTCATATGAGATGATTTTGTTAACAACCGTTTTCACCACGAATTTATTTTTACAGGCAAGCCTTCCGACATAAACATCAGCATACATGTCCAGTATGTCATCGGTTCCGCCGCCATCGGAATACTCCTCACCGTATTTGTCGTTACCGTTGCTGTCCCACGAGGAAAACTGCCCTTCACGATCATAGATATCAGCATAGTAAAGATCTGTGGGCATGTCTTCCCAATAGAATCTCAGCCCATTCCTATGGATAAACCAGATGTACCGAATGGGCATCTTTTCTATGTCGCCGACAAGCATCACGTACTTTATTCCCCATTCCTCAATGCTGTTCTTTATGAAGTATTTCACCTTCTCCGCAT
>CAZSHJ010000088.1:0-4643 GCA_964606745.1 uncultured Thermoplasmatales archaeon
CTTTCCGATAATGGTTTACGAGCAACTGTGATAGGTTCAAGTGCGGGTTTTAGTGCTGTTCCAAATTCTTCCCATTCATTCGCATGTTCACTTCTAAATGGTGGTTTTTTTAACATTTTTATACCATCACTTTTATAAAACCATTCGTAGTGTTTTGGAGATACTTCTTCTTTTATACATAATTTTTTCTCAAACTGTAAGGATATATTCAAACTCTTAGGAAAGCCTGAACCATATATCCAAGCAATCATATCCCTTATTTCAAATCCAGCATCTTCGATAGCACAAGCCATTCTGTGATAGGTTCTAGTTCCACCAAAGGAAAGCAAAAAACCTCCAGGCTTTAACACCCTAATCATTTCAACTGATGCTTGATAAATAAACTCTTGGAATGTTGATTTTTCCTTAACTGACATCTCTGAGTATCTACCTCTTTTAGCTGCTCCTTCCCTATGGTCGAAGAACTTATCGCCTGTTCCTTCGTTATCTAATCCTGATAATCTTTTAGCTCTACCTTTTGACACACCAAACTTATCCCACTCCTTACCCATAAATTCCAATCCATAAGGAGAGTCTGTGATAACAGCGTCAATGCCGTTATCCGGTATGTTCGGCATTATCTCCAAGTTGTCATCGCAAATCACCGTGTCAATCATGTCGTTGAATTGCATTATGCCACCTCCACGCCGGGTTTGCCGTTCTGTTTCCGGTTGGGATGGTTGCCGTCACGCCCCGTGGAGGAGCCGGAACCGGCTGTCTCGCCGTCCGGGGGGCTTTCCGATGATACTGCTGCCGCCAAGTCGTGAGCTACCGCCACTTTTGCCTTAAATGCTGCCTCATCGACAATGCCGGCGGTCATGGATATCACGAATTGTTTTAGGCTCTCGGTATAATCGGCTGGGTTGGCAAATTCATTGCGGTGTTTGCTAAAAAAGAGGTGATTCTCGGTTATCACGTCTATGGTACTCTTTGGGGCGTGCATTGTATTGATGTTAGGGGTGTTATCTATCTCGCCGTCTTTGCCGAGCTGGGGGGATGGTTCTTTGCTGTATTCAGGGGCGTTTAAAACTGCGAATTTGGGTAGTTTATTGGGAGTGTAGGGTTCTAGCTCACCTACTGGTATATCGTTGTAGAGCTGCCCCGTGGTGTGATTGTAGCGGTGGATGACGGGCCTGATGCCCCAACCGTAGTTATGTTTCAGGACTATCCATACCTTCCTTGCCATTTCCTCGCATTTCTCTATGACCTTATCCGTTGTTTCGTCAACGCCGTTCAGCCAGATAAAAATGCTCTTTGTAGTGAACTCGATATATGTACCCATGAAGCTGCCGTAGATTTTGTTCCAGTTCTTCATGCTCTTTTCTTTCAGGTGAGGGGGATAGATGCCCAGCTCCTCTACCGGGATACGGTAGCAGAGGCCGTGGATCTCGTTAGGGGGCGGGGGGCTGTCCGTTATCCGCGGGGCGAACTCGTCTATCCGGGACTGGGGGATACGGCGAGGGGAGGAGGATGAGGGGATGGACGTGGATGTGGAGGAGGCTGTGGGGATGGAAGGAGGGGGGCTGTGGGGGTCGGCGAGGGGCTGTTTTTGGTTTTCGCTGGGGGGAAGAGCGTCTACCCCCTTGAGAGAGGTAGAGAAAAAGTGTAAACTCGCTTCTGTTAGATGCTTTCCGAGCTTGGTGAGTATGAAAATCTTGTCTTTATTGCAGTTTTTCCGCCTTTTCATCAGCGTTTCCCCGGGGGATATTTTGGCGATTCCACGGGCCTTCCACCGCTTGAGTTTTTTGGACATTGTGTCCTTTCCCACTCCTAGCATTTCTGCCAATTCTTTGACATTTTTTCCACCGTAGTTGAGCAATTGCAGCAATGCCATATCGTCAATCTTTTTAGCTGGCGTAATGGCACCTCCTGATGCTTTTTTTGCGAAGGGCATACATACTACGAGTTGACACATAATCTGTTGGCAGTGTCAACTCCCTCCTGTTGGGGAAAATCGCATAATTAGGGGGGTAGAGAGATGAAGTGTCAACTCCCTCCTGTTGGTGTAAAAATAAAAGTGTCAACTCCCTCCTGTTGGGTGATTTTTGGATGGATTTCGGATGGATTTCGGATGAAAAAAAGAGGGAAAAGGGAAGGTTAAACATGGTTACTTTGTTATGCAAAATTCGCTTTTCATGAATAGAATGGAGGAGGGAAGATTGGCATGGTGTTGGAGACAAAAGAAGAAAAATATCCTCATTGCAACCAATCTCCCCAGGATGTTTCATAAGTCGCACCTCACGCATTGTCCGCATGTGGGACATCTCATTGCATATTCACTTACCGGAGTGCCACAGATGGGACAGATGTTCATTTTTCACGCCTCCTCGTTGACAGTTGAACAGTGAATTTCAGTTCCTTGTCGATTCCTTTATACTCTTTGAATAACTGTACCAACTTTGATGACGGAATGTTGACCCAGTATCCGCCCTTGTTTCCCTCGGCAAAGTCATACTTTTTGAATGCCTCCGAATAGTCCTCCGGATTCCTGCCGTTGTGTCTTTTGCTGACTGTCACATAGATTACTGTATCTTCGGGGATGCTGCCGGATGGCTTTTCTTCAAGAGTGTTCCTAAGAAGGTATATTGTTGCCTGCATTGCCTGAATTGCTGCTTGTACGCTTGTCTGATGTGCCGAGAGTTCTTCATTAGATGGCATCTTGCTCGACCTCCTGCAATTTCTTTACTTTATCAGCATACTTGAACCCTTGAAACGATTTAGTGGGAATTTTATCTTTCAACTCAGTCCAACTGTATTTACTCCACACAACCATTTCTTCTTCGTCTGGATTAAATTCTTCAACGATAAAATAGCCCTGTATCATCCCATCACAGGCAAAATATATTTTATCCCCTACTTTCAATCGTTTAGGTGGTCTTGAAAGATGCCAATAATATCTTTGATAACCATCTGCACCTTTTTTATGCTCGAAAGTTTCGCTTGTCGTATAAACAATTATGTCACTCATATTGTTCGACCTCCTCTTTTATTTCGCGCCAAAGAGCATCATAATCAGGCTGATGACATTTCCCAAAAGGAACATAAAAATCAGCATTTTTATCTTTAATATCAACAGTTAAAACACACTTAAACTCTTTACATTCACACACAAATTTTCTTTTCATTTTATTGCCTCCTTATGCGGGGGATCTCAAATTTTGCAAATGCTTCGGCATTTTTTTTGAGATGCTCTTTCAGTTCGTTTTTATTTACCCCTTTTTTCTCCAATAACTCAAGAGTTTTTTCATTAATTTCAACTACAATTTCAGGCATTAATAACACCTCCCAACGGAAGAAAATCAATATCCGGGGATAAGGGGGTGTTATCGATAAAATCTTCTCTGTTGAATATAGTGGGCCCGCCCGGATTTGAACCGGAGTTCATGGCTCCCAAAGCCACGAGGATAAACCAAGCTACCCCACGGGCCCAGCATACCTGTAAGATATTCAGTCTAAAAAACTTTTCCTTCTGCTGTTTGTCGGTGCCAAACTATGAATCTTACTTTATGAAAACCGGATTGCTGACTTTACTTGGCAAAGTATACCACAATTCTAATAAACTGCATCTTATTTATATTACATGGCTCAGAGAGGAAGATATCATGATAGTCAAGTTTGAGTATATCCTAGATAAGGTAACCAAGATGGAGAATGGGGAGATAGAAGTAATAGCAACGGGAATATCCTCCGACAACATTGCAACGTCTGTAAGCCCGGAGATGGAAATGCTGATGAGGAGCATACCTCCGCAAATGAAGGAGTTGATGAATCAGCAGCAGAAGATGTTCCAGGACGTTCAGAAGCCACTTATAAAATTTCGTATCACAGGGGTGGAGTACAGCACAGGCAGGTGGAAGGTGGGCGATATGGTGGAGGTGGCTGTCACTGAAAAGGAATTGTAAACTATTCAATCCGTTTTATAATATCCGCAGTCGGTTTTCTCGGAGTCGATTTTGATATGTTTTCCGCATACCCGAAAGCAATGCAGGCGACAATGTGACATCCTTCTGGCATGCCCATCTCCCTCATTATCTCCTCATTTTCCAAAAATTTTGCAAAACCGATCCAGCAGCTTCCTATGCCCAGTGACCAGGCTGCAAGCATCATATTTTCTGCAGCACATGAACACGATTCGTCGTTAAACAGTTTGTCGTCAGTCACTATGAAAACGATGAGGGGGGCATCGTGGAATATCATATCCTTCTTGGAAGATGCCACAGCCTGTAAAAAAAGCAGTGTTTGCTGTTCGTTCAATTCCTTGAATTTTTTTTTCCATTTTCGTCTCTGTTTTAGTATTTTGCCTACCTGTTTTTTCGTCCCGTCTGACAAACGCCCTATGGTTTCACGATTTGTTATAACAATAAATTTCCATGGCTGGCGGTTTTCTGCGGAGGGGGCATATCGTCCCGCCAGAATGATCTCATCGATAATTTCCTTTGGCAGTTCCTTGTCCATATAATTCCTGACAGTTCTTCTCTCCTTTATGCATCTGATAACTTCGTTTTCCATAGGTTATGATTGCCAATCAACATAAAAAACTGCCTACACATACAGTACTTCGGAATGTAGCTGACTGAAAACATCAATTTTGCTGATTTTTGCTT
>CAZSHJ010000089.1:0-4361 GCA_964606745.1 uncultured Thermoplasmatales archaeon
CGGGTCTTACGCTTCGCTACAGACCACGCAGTATTCCCGGCCTAATTTCATAAGAGGGTTTTTCCATTAACTGTATTATTGATTACTGTATTTGGAGATGAAAAGATGATGATGCCGTCCCTATAAAACGAATTACTGGAAACAGTGTTGCCCGATGAGCAGAGGGATATCCCTTCTTCGTTATCAGAAAAAATATTGCTGGATATTATGTTATTGTTACCCGTCCATATGTTTATCCCTTCGAGAGTGTGATTAGAAATGGTATTATTCATAATTTGGTTATTATCAGAATACATCACGCTTATCCCTCGCTCATTTGAATCGATTATGTTATTTGCTATAACATTGTTGTTAGAGTAGTCAATGTGGATAGCCCATCCATCAGTTGAAATTATGCTGTTCCACAATATATGGTTGCTAATAGAATGGTCGAGATATATTCTATCCCAGCCATTTTTGATGATGTTATTGTGAGAAATATTATTGTAATGGGAGTATATGTGTATACCTTCATACATGCCATTTTGAATAGTGAAATTTATAATAATTACATCATTGGCAGTAACATTTATCACTGCCCAACTTCCATTTCCATTAATTATAGTGGTATCTCTGCTTTCCCCAATAAGAGATATTGATTTGTCTACGTCAATGTTCTCATAATATGGTGAAAGATTATCATATACAAAAACAGTATCCCCATCGTTTGCATCATTTATTGCATCCTTTATTTTAGTATAGTTGTCTGGTCCAGAGCCACCGACGTATAATATGTTTCCATTGCTGGTTGATGTGGTTGCGATTGCATCGCTTTTTCTCTGACGGTAAGAATTATTCGCCATGTCTTCCTGATATGAAGTGGCAGGCACTATCAAAAGAATGGACAGCATTATGGCAAGCATAACCATTTTTCTTTTCATTTTATCTCCCAACACTCATATAATGAATGCTAATAAGATTATAAACTTTTTTAATGTGTCATTTTGGCAAATTACTTCATACTATAATCGGTACTTTCTCTCCGCATTTTGAGCATTTTCCATCTTTCAGGCCAACTATTTCTGCAGAAAAACCGTGCCTTTCCACTATTTTATTTCCGCATGATGGGCAGAAAGTGTCCTCGTAATCCCCATGGGGAGCATTTCCGATATAAACATAGTTGAATCCGTCGGCTTTTGCAATATCGTATGCTTTTAGCAATGTTTTTAGGGGTGTGGGGGGCACATCTCTCATTTTGTAATCCGGGAAAAATGCGGAGAAGTGGACAGGCGTATCATAGCCGAGTTCGCTGCCGGCCCATTCCAGAAACTTCTTTATTTCCTCCTTCGAGTCATTGTAAGTAGGAATTATAAGATATGTAACTTCAAGATGTACCCCTGCTTCTTTATATACTTTGCATGAATCAAGCACGGGCTGCAGCCTTGCCTTGCAAACCTTTTTGTAGAATTCATTGCTCATCGACTTTATGTCAACGTTCGCTGCCCCCAGGTACGGGGAAATCTCTTTTATCGCATCCTCGCTGATAAAGCCGTTGGTGACATATGATGTATACAGCCCTTCTTTTTTCGCAATTTTTGATAAGTCATATGTGTATTCCCACCATATTGTCGGCTCGTTATATGTAAATGCAATCCCCTCGCACCCGTGCTCCTTTGCCTCCTGCACCGCATCCTCCGGCGGGATATCACTGAGGGGATAATCTTCGGGCTTTACCTGTGATATGGTATAATTCTGGCAGTGAAGACATTTGAAATTGCATCCCACCGTGCCGAAGGAAAGAGCGTACGTGCCGGGATGGAAATGAAAAAGGGGTTTTTTCTCTATCGGGTCGGGATGGACAGATGAACATGATGCGTATATCAGGGAATATAACTTACCACCTTTATTCTCTCTGACCCCGCATATCCCGCGTTGCCCCTCCGGGATGACACACCCATGGGGACACAAATTGCATTGAATTTTTTCATTGCCATGCCAGAATTTTGCTTCCTTTATCACTTTTAACAAAATCAGGATGAGGTTATAAATAGATTGCCATTTTCATTTCATGAATTTTTGCTCGTAGGCAACTATCACTTCCATGAGGGCAATCCATGCAGGCAGCTGTGATGAGTGAATGGATATGATCTCATCGGCAATTTCCTCTACGGGTGATAGAAAATCTCCATGTGGAAATCCACCGATAATGCAAACTGAATTTTCTTTTATCACATCGGCAATGTGTTTTCTTTTCCCTTTCTCAGATAAGAGAATTACTTTCTCAGCTTCCATTTCTTTTACAATTTGTCCTATGCCTTTACTTTCCAGATTCATCAACGACCCACCCGGAGGCACACCCCCTTCCTTGAAAAGCTGTTCCATCAACCCTTTGAAGCGGTTGTAATTTTTTATCACCCTCATTTCAGGATTGATTTTTATTGCATACTCGTTTCTTGTATGGATAACCACATCAAGTACCCCCTCGCGGTTGAGAATGGATTCGTTTGCAATGAGAAGGAACATATGGGCAATATCGGGCCTTCCCCTTCTACCAGAATCATTTATGCTTTTCATTGCAGAATGATGAATCGACGAGTCGAGCAAAATTTCCTCCGGTTTTTTCCCCCTCCGTTCTGCATCCTTCCTTATCGAAGGAGCACGAGCGATTTCTCCGGGAACGAGTTCGATTTCACTGTCTGCAAGAATGACATGAAGAACTATGTTATGACCTCCTCGAGTTTATCTTCTTTCACGGCCATCTTTATCTCCTGTGCTATTCTCTGTCCCGTGGATAGACCGGGCTGAATTAAATCGGCGTAAGGTGAGCCGGACACATAAATATTCGTTCCCGCAACAATCCTTGCCGATATCTCGAAAACCTTGAACGTAAGCTCCTCGGTTACAACGGTCTCTAGGCAGAACGGACCTATTATCCCCCCGAAAAGCTCGTAGGATTTTCTGATAACTTTCTCCCCCATATCAAAAACTTTCTGGAGAAGGGACTCACGCATAACAATGGGAATGTTGCCCGTTACAACAAAGGCGGGCGTGATACCCATATCCTCAAGTTCAGAAATGGAGCCGAGGCGGTGTGCCTCGTCGATATTCGTCTCGTCTCTCCTGTCTACGGACATGACTTGAAGCGTGCCGTTTCCAACCCTGTATCCTTCCTTGAGAATGGGCGAGTAGAAGTAATGAATGTAATATCTTGTCCCGACCAGAAACTCTTGAACGATATACGGTTTGCTCATGTCTATCTTTCTCTTGAAGTTCTGGTAATCTTTTGCAATAAAAAAGCCCTTCCCGCCCTTTGCCCCGTGGTATTTCACTATGACGGGCGTAGTTATATCTCTCGGGTCTTCGATAACGGTTGGCATCTCCAGTCCCGCCTCCCCAAGCCACTGCCTTTCTTTGTCTCTATCCGATTCCCATTCAAGAACATTCCTGTTCCCGAATATCGGCAATTCGAGCTTCTCAAAATTTTTCGTGCCCATATATTCCACAAATGAACCGTGAGGAATGACTACTGCATTTTTCTCCCGAAGTTTTTGGGCATAGTCATTCATTCTTTTGTAGTCGTCGATTACGAAGAATTCATCGGGTCTGCCCAGTGGGAATGCATCGTAAAAACGAGGCGGAGATTTTATCGCTATTCCAGTACTACGAAAACCCTCCTTCCTTGCCCCGTCAAAAATTTGCAGGGATGAATGAGAACACACCGTGGTTATTGATATATCGGCTTTATCATACCCTTCAAGTACTTTCTTTATCCCCATTAAGAGAAATACGGGCAAATCATTTAAATATTTTGGTTGACAGTAGTTCTGGTGCAAATACGGGTTTTTCTCTGAGAAATGAATGAGTAGTGCATACGGGGCGTGAAAGAGTTATTATACATCTTTTTTATTTAACAACAGGTGCACCATGATTAGAGAATTACCATCAGATGTTTTAGAGGCAATATTAGAAACCATACCGATTGAGTTTTCTGTATTGGATGCCAATGATAAGGTATTGGCATGGAATAAACACAATACAAGAATTTTCAAGCGTCCAGAAGGCGTTGTTGGGAGAGATGTGAGGGATTGCCATCCAAAAAGGAGTTTAAATAAGGTAGAACAGATATTAAGTGAAATGAAAGCAGGAACAAGGGATAAGGCACGTTTCTGGATTGACCTTCCACTTGGGGATGACGGAAGTAAACAAAAGGTTATGATTGAATATTATGCCCTCCGAGATAAAGTGGGTAATTATCTTGGTTGCCTTGAAGCATCTCAAAACATAGAAGAAATTAGAAAAATAGAGGGAGAAAAACGATTGTTGGATTAAATTATAGTGTAAGACATATATACCTTCGACTTTTACGTGTTTATGCGAGGGGA
>CAZSHJ010000090.1:0-3930 GCA_964606745.1 uncultured Thermoplasmatales archaeon
GCCGAGGAACGAAGGCGGAATGGGGTTATAGGGGCTTTGCCCCTATTTCACCTATCGATAATTTTCATTTGTATTGTTGGGATTACAGGCTGAACACTGATTTCTATAATAGAGCCACCATAATCTGATTCATCAGATATGGTAAAAGGAAAACCAAGTACTATGATTAAAGATAGATAGGCGATAACCAACAATCTAATTTTTTTCATATATTTTTCTAATTGATAATAAATTTATATATTTTTTTGATTTAACTGCTGTGTGGCATGATTCCCTCTTCAACGAATATTTTAGGAATATCTATCGTATATTTCTATTGGCAGTATTTAATAATGGCTAGAAAAATCAATTTATTCAACAAAGAATCAATATTCAAAAAGGTTTTTGCAATATGTAGGACAGACTTACTCTTCCATTTCATGCCAGAGTCCCATGAAGTGGCACTTTCGGCATTCGTAAACACTCACCTCGGTTATCCATTCAGGAAGCTTTATAAAAGGTATCGAAGGCATATCCGTCGCCGATGAAATCTTGTCCATACTGCCTTTGCATATTGGGCAACTTTTACTCATAGGGCGTAATGAAAATAGATTACATAAACTTTTATTTGCAGCCCCATGGGATAACCTTTTAAATAAAAATTCGATTTGCAGTACTTATCGAGATATATAATGCTGATAAAGCAGGAGTAGCCAAGCCTGGTCAACGGCGCAAGGTTCAGGGCCTTGTCCTGTAGAGGTCCAAGGGTTCAAATCCCTTCTCCTGCACTTTTTTAAATTTTGTTTGGTGAGTGAAGGACTGAACATATAGTTAACCAACAAATCAGTCAAAGGTGATGTGTTGAATAATTCCCTTTTCAACAAATATTGTAGGAATATATAGCGTATATTTCTATTGACGGTATTTAATAATGGCTAGAAAAAATCTATTTATGCCACAAATCAACCAAAGGAAAAAGACTATATGCAGGTAGTGACATTCCGGGATTAGAAAAACACTCTGGTGATAACACGATAAAAAAGATAGTCATACCAACGGACGGCTACGGTCTGGAAGACCATGTCGTACGTTATACCGCAAGGGCATTTCCTTTTGCAGATTTTTATGTTGTGAGCGTTGTCAATACTTATGAGAGGGGAGTGCAATTGACAACCCTGTTACACAAGGAAATGAAAGAAAGTGCGGAGAAGGCAGTGGAGAGAGGGAGGAGCATTCTCGAAGCGGAGGGGATACATAATATAAAAACAGGAATACTTGAAGGTCTCCCCTCAAAGAAAATAGTCGAATATGTCAAAAAAGTAGATGCCGACCTTGTTGCCATGCGTGTTTACAGCAGAAAAACAACAGCGTCAGCTCAAAGACTTGGCTCTACTGTAAAGAATGTCCTCAGGAAATGCGCTGTTCCCATGCTTACACTTGCCGAGGAATGCAACCGTTTTCCAATAAAAAATGTGTTGTTTGCAACAGACGGCACAAGAAAGTCAGAAAGAGCTAAAAATTTTGCAATACTCCTTTCATCCTACTTTAAAACAAATCTTGAAGTGCTGCATGTATCAAAGAATGATGGTAAAAAGGAGCAGGGACATAATATCTTAAGAAATGCAGAGTGGAAAGCCTCCTTTATGGATGTCAAAGTGAAAAAATTGATAGAGCACGGCGATATAGCGGAAAAAATACTTAAACATGCAGAAGACAACGATTTGATAATAATGGGAATAGGCAGAAAATTCTTGCTGTGGCATTATGTAGGACATGTCACACAGGCTATATGCACCCATTCACCTGTGCCTGTCATTCTTGTCCGCTGTATAAAAAAGAGGTGGGAAAAACGGATGCATCTCAAATAATAGCGCTTTCGATTTTTGTAATAAGCTACATCCTCATGTTCAGTGGCAAGCTGGATAGAACCGTCTCCGTACTGCTAGGTTTGTTTATGATGGTCCTGGCAGGGTACCTGCTTGATTTCATGAATTTTGAGGACGCATTATCCTATGTGGACTGGGAAGTTATAATACTGCTATTCGGGATGATGACATATGTCGGCCTGATGGGAAAAACGGGTTTTTTCAAATATCTTGCAATAGAGGCAATAAAATTCTCGAAGGGCAAGCCATGGCTAATTTTTGTTTACCTGTCGCTGATTACAACTTTTGTTTCTATGTTTATAGATAACGTTACCACCATTCTTTTGGTGATTCCTATCACAGTTGAAGTTGCAGAAATGCTTGAGATAAACCCCATTCCGATTATTCTTGGAGAAACGGTTCTATCAAACATCGGCGGCGTAGGCACCATGATAGGGGACCCGCCAAACATAATGATAGGGCTTGCATCTGGATACACATTCAACGATTTTATAATCCACCTTTTTCCCCCCGTTCTGTTTTCCCTTATTATCTCGATAATCCTTGCATTCGTGGTATACGGGAAATGGAGAAAAAGTAAGGCGAAAAATGTTAATGAGCTAATGAAATTGGATGCTTCGAAATATATAAGAAATAAAAAGAAAATGAGATATATGCTATACCTTCTTTTTGCAATAATATTATCCTTTTCAACAGCAACTTACACGGGCGTATCACTGTCTTTTATTGCCCTTGCAGGAGGCATTGTCGCCCTCATTATTTCAATGGAGGAACCAAAGGAAGCTTTCAAGGCAGTGGAATGGCCCACTCTCGTATTTTTCATTGCCCTATTCGCTATGGTAGGTGGTTTGAATGAAACGGGAATTTTAAGCGGGGTTGCAAAGGGAATCACCTCATTGTCACCAAACGTACTTATAGTCTCAATTTTGATACTGTGGGTGACTGGGATATCCTCATCATTCGTAGACCACATTCCCGTAACCGCCGCATTCATTCCGGTTGTTTCCTCAATGGCGATTAGTTATAACTCGGGCATGGTATGGTGGGCTCTTGCAATGGGTGTTGGTATAGGCGGCAATCTAACACCAATCGGCTCTTCGGCAGGCGTGATAACATTATCCCTATCAAAGAGATATGGCCATGAGATAACAAATAGAGAGTGGGTAAAATTCGGGACAGCAGCGGGAATGGCAGGAATGGCCGTATGCACAGTATTTCTTCTTCTAATGGCGTGAATTATAAAGCGGATGACCTGGACGAAATTACAATGGTATGACATAAGCATAATATACTTAATGTGCATATGCAAAAATGGTGAAAAAAATGAAGATAGCAATACCATGCGGTAATAACAATGGTCTGGAAAGTGAGGTAAGTACGCATTTCGGAAGGAGTCCATACTATGCCTTCGTTGATGTAGATGACAATAGGATAAAGAACGTTGAGGTTATTCCGGTGCCGCTTGCAGAGCATGAACTTGGTGACCTGCCAAATTTCGTTAAAGAAAACAATGGTACGGTGGTCATTGCATACGGAATGGGAAGAAGGGCGGTTGATTTTTTCAAACAGCTTGGCATTGATGTAATAACAGGAGTATCCGGAAATGTAAAGGATGCAGTGGAATCTTTTATGAAAGGTGATCTCAAGATGGACAAGGACTGGGAAAGTAAAGAAGAATTCGGCCATCATTAGTCATCCCGTTAAGCATCGGTACATTGGATTTTATCATGATATCGAGTTCTTCCCCGATATCAAAGTGTAAAGCACACGGCTCAATTGATATATCTTGATGAAGCCGAAATATTGAGACTGGTGAACTATTGGAGATTGAGTCAGAAAGAGGCTGCTTAAAAATGGTTATATCTCGAGGCACGATATGGCGTCTTTTGCAGTCGGCCAGAAATAAAATTGTTGCAATGACTGTGGAGCATAAACAACTGAGAGTTTTAAGGATATGATAGCCATGGCTATTTAATCGATGAAAAGGTTTAAGGAATGTCTTGTATCTCGATTTTATGAAATTAGGCCGGGAATACTGCGTGGTCTGTAGCGAAGCGTAAGACCC
>CAZSHJ010000091.1:0-3738 GCA_964606745.1 uncultured Thermoplasmatales archaeon
ACTATGCCATGGCAGTTTCGTTAGTGTTAAAAAAGTCAAAATGGCAAAGTCAAGTAGCTAATATAGGAAATACTTCCGCCAAAGTATGCCGTTTTTATTTCATATAATTGAATGTAGATTTACACCAGGTCATTCAACCGTAAACAAGGATGAAAATCATTCCAGCTTTCCAACCTCTTTCTCGACCTCTCCCAGAATTTCGCAGGATTTCACCAGTTCCTTCATGCGGGTATGGTCGCGGTACAACGGTCTGTCCTCGTCCAGAAAATCAACATATTTCCTTATTATTTCCTTGGCCTTGGCAGCACCTCTTCCGGGAGCGTAGTCACGAAAATCGAGCGCCTGTGCAGCCGCCATGAATTCTATTCCGAGTATGCCGTAGGCGTTGTCGAGAATCTGGAAATTTTTGATGGCCGTGTTCATTCCCATGGAGACAAAATCCTCCTGGTCGGCGGCGGCGGGGATGGATT
This sequence comes from uncultured Thermoplasmatales archaeon, assembly GCA_964606745.1. Lineage (GTDB taxonomy): Archaea > Thermoplasmatota > E2 > UBA202 > DSCA01 > VBQP01. The sequence continues at coordinate 471 of CAZSHJ010000091.1, forward strand.
GAATGGAAGCCGGTGCGGAGAGTATGCGCTGCTCGACGATAAGCATGTCTGCAGTGTACTGACTCAGCATGAGGCCCGAAAATATGCCTGCCCCCTTTGTCAGAAATGCGGGCAGTCCCCTACTCAGTGCCGGGTTATTCAACCTGTTCATTCTTCGTTCCGACATGACGCACACCATCGTTATCGCAGCCCCTGCCATGTCCATCGGAAGGGAAACAGGCGACCCCTGAAAGTTTGCTCCCGAAATCTGTAGGTCTTCATCCGGGAAAAATACGGGGTTGTCCCCCACACCATTGAGTTCGATTTCAACCTGGGATTTGGCATATTCAAGCGCATCGTGGGCGGCGCCTATGACCTGTGGGGTGGAGCGCATGGAGTAAGCATCCTGCAATTTCGTTTGTATCCTTCCCTCCTTTAGGTCGCCTCCATCTATTAGCCTGTTTATTGCACGTGCGGCTCTGATAGCACCCTTGAATCCTCTCGCCTCATGAAGCTTCTCTGTATACGGTTTCATATTTGCCTTCAGGGCTTCGAGGGACATGGCTGCGGCGATTTCCGCCTGCTTCAACCATCTCTCTGCATCGTACAGGAAAATTGCACTCATTGCTGTCAGAAGGTTGGAACCGTTTATTATTGCAAGCCCGTCCCGAGCCTTGAGTCCAGGAGTTGGAATGCCTGCCTGTTCCATCGCCTCTTTCCCGTCCAGCAGTTCCCCCTTGTAGTATGCCTTTCCCTCCCCGAGCAGGACAAGCGCCATCTGTGCCATCGGTGCAAGATCCCCGGAGGCACCGACAGACCCTTTCTGGCATACATAGGGAGTAACCCCCTTGTTCAGCATTTCGACTAGAGTAAGCGTTATCTCGGGTCTGCATCCCGACTGACCGTGGGCATGCACGTTTATCCTGCCCAGCATGGCTCCTCTGACATACTCAATGGGCGCAGGTTCCCCTATGCCGGCCGAATGATTATAAATCAGATATTTCTGGAACTGTTCCACCTGGTCATCGGACAGGACCGTTTCCGAGAACTCACCTATTCCCGTATTCACGCCGTACATTATTTCATGGGCATCGAGTTTATTCTCGAGAACTGCCCTGCATTTTTTTATCCTTTCCAGTGCTTCTGGATGAAGTGCGACTTTCTCGTTGTTTCTTGCAACATCAACCAGCTTTTCTATTGTCAGGCTAGAGCTGTCTATTTCTATCATTTTTTCACCATCGGTATTTTTATCTTCATTTTTTCGGCGAATCCAATCGCCTCTTCATATCCCGCATCAGCATGCCGGGCAATGCCCAGACCAGGGTCCGTGAGGAATACACGTTTTATTCTCTCATCTGTCTCCTTTGTTCCGTCGCATACCACGATCATGCCTGCATGTGTTGACAGGCCGATTCCGACCCCGCCGCCGTTATGGACCGAAATGCTGTCGGCCCCTGCAGCACAGTTAAGAAGGGCATTAAGTATGGGCCAGTCGGCTATGGCATCGCTTCCGTCCTTCATTCCTTCGGTCTCCCTGTTCGGAGAAGCGACGCTCCCTGCATCAAGGTGGTCTCGGGTTATTGCTATGGGCCCGATTTCACTATCTCTGACCATTCTGTTTATGGCAAGGGCAAATTTATCTCTTTCCCCGTATCCAAGCCAGCAAACTCTGGCCGGCAATCCCTCCCAGGGTAGGTACTTTTCAGCAAGGGTTATCCAGTTCATGAGCGTTTCATTCTCAGGAAACATCTCCATCACAACCTTATCCGTCTTCAAAATATCCTCCTCGTTTCCCGTTAGGGCAAGCCATCTGAACGGCCCCCTCCCCTCGCAGAACATCGGTCTTATATAAGCAAGTACAAATCCAGGATAATCAAAGGCGTTTTTCACTCCTGCCTCATAAGCCTGCCCCCTCAGATTGTTGCCGTAATCGAATACTACACTGCCGTTTTTCTGGAAGTCAATCATTGCCCTGCAGTGCTCAGCCATTGATGCCTTTGCCTTCTCAATATATTTCTGCGGTTCCTCTTTTCTCAATTTCATTGCCTCGTCCAGGTTGCTGCCGTAATACCCCGCAGGCACATATCCTTTCAGGGCGTCGTGGGCAGATGTCTGGTCCGTAACAACATCGGGCACCACGCCCCGCCTCACAAGCTCGGGATACACGTCGGCACAGTTTCCCAGCAGCCCCACAGATATCGCCACCTTCTCTTTCTTCGCATTCATGACCACCTCTAGGGCTTCATCAAGGTCATCTGTCTTTTCATCGCAGAATCCGGCCTTTATCCGTCTATCGATATGTTCCTCATCGCATTCCACCACCAGTCCCACCCCCCCCGCCATTTTTATAGCGAGAGGCTGAGCTCCCCCCATCCCGCCGAGCCCCCCGCTCAGCACAAATTTTCCTTTAAGCGAACCATTGAAATGTTTTCGGGCGCATTTTGCAAACGTTTCATATGTGCCCTGTATTATCCCCTGCGTGCCTATATAACACCAAGAGCCGGCGGTCATCTGTCCATACATCATCAGCCCCAAATTCTCGAGTTCATAGAATTTCTCCCACGTGCTCCACTTCGGCACTATATTTGAATTTGCTATTAAAACGCGGGTGCTCTCTTTTCTTGTTTTGAATATGCCTACGGGCTTGCCTGATTGTACAAGCAGGGTTTCATCATCCTTAAGATTTTTCAATGATTCCACGATGCTTTCATAACATTCCCAGTTTCTTGCAGCCTTTCCCGTGCCGCCATAAATAATAAGTTGCTCCGGAATTTCGGCATTTTCGAGGTTGTTCTCAAGCATCCGCAACATCGCCTCTTGCTTCCAGCCCTTGCACCTCAGCTCGTTTCCTCTCCTAGCCTTCACTTCTTTCATAATATACGGTAATGAGAAGATATACTTAATTTTTAGCGTCGTGACCGGGTCCTGTCGGGTTCACGAGGCATTTAGCCAAAGTGTCGAATACGAGGCTTTTTGTCAGATGATATAAAATAATAATATACTTGGGTTCTGTAGCGTTTGCGGGTGATAAACAATTGTTACAAGAAGCAGAAAAACTGCTAAACGAACGGGAAAAGCAATATGAGGGGTTTTTAAATTTAAGGGATAATTAAAAGAAATAAATCAACGAGTTAGACTCAGATGCATTTATTAAAGCTCGTGATAATCTCGAACGTGAGAAGAAGGAGTTGGAAGAGGAGTTGTTGCAACTCCGTAGCAAATTGTTTGAGGAGGATTACAGTACTTCCGAAAGTAAAAAATTTCACTATTTTTAAGTAATCACTCACAA
>CAZSHJ010000092.1:0-3725 GCA_964606745.1 uncultured Thermoplasmatales archaeon
GACGCATTCTTAGATGAGGGGATTGAAAGTATAATACGTTAGGTTCTAAACTATATTATTACAAATGGTCCTATTACAAAGAAATCTGCTACTTTGTACGCATCCTCCACTGTTATTCCAATTGTTCCTGGCCCAATACCGAGGATAAATAATCTGAGCATGACTTCCTTTTCTCCTGATGGTAGTGATATAATTATGCCCTGCCCTCCCCCGACTATAAATACCAATCCATTCAAATCAATTTCCAAATCCAAATTGGATAAATTCTCCTCTCCAAGATTTTTAATAAATACTGTTATACCGAAGCCACCATGAATTTCTATTTCTATTTGCATTGGCAACTGGGAAGTATTTTGCACCCTACTTACTTCACACGCTGATATTGGCATCATAAGTATTAATGTTACAAGCATGCACAATATTGTCTTACTCCCAACTTTCATTTTTCCTCTCATCTTATATTCTTCCTTTTGCTATATATTAAATTACAAAACAAATATACGCTTTTCGGTGGTTCTCGCACAGTTCCCAGCCTGAACCTGAGTTCAAGTCAGAATAACCATCCGAAAATACTACAAAAGAACGGTCTGAGCAGCCAGATCTGATTACAGAGCAAAAATAAAAACCCCCTGTACAAAATCAAGAGAGATAGTATGTATACTTTTCCCAAAAACAGGCAAAATTTCTTTAGCAGTATATCACTAACTGCACCTTCGATATTTGTCCGCTGTCCCTCATCTGTGATTACGTAGTCCTTGTCATTTATTTTAATACCCAGTCTTTTGAATATATCCCCATTCGGCACCAATCCAACTGCAAGCCTTCCTTCAACCGTTCTTCATATCGACTTACCAGAATTTTTCCCAAATCATTCCCAAATTTAACACTTACATCTTGGCTAAATCAGCCCTTTCCAAACCATTTCAGCACCTCAGCAAATCGCTGCACGGCAGTAGCAATGCCAACAACAGCAAAATAAACCATTACCCACTGGAGGAAGTTATAGCCGAAGACTTCTACCCCGGAAACGGAAAGAAAATACTGTAGCAGAGGGGCAAATATAAGAATGACAAGACGATCGGCCCTTCCGAGTAAGCCGCTGTACTTCCTGCCGTAACCGACTGCCTGTGCCTGCGTCCCCATATAACTCGTCAGAAGCATGGCAGAAATGGCTGCGATGCCAACCAGGGATGAGCACCAAAGCGATGCTGCAAGCCCGCCAACAATGAGGGCATCTGCAAATCTGTCGATGGAGTGGTCTATGAAATCGCCTTTTGGAGAATCTTCATTTCTCAGCCGTGCCACCTTGCCATCAAGAGCATCAAGAAATCCGTTCATCAATACCATGAAAGAAGCCGCAAAAAGGAGGTAGTGATGCTGATATGAAAAATAGAAAGATAGGGAAGCGAAAAATGCAAATACGAGGGAGAGATAGGTAAGGAGGTTTGCCTTAATGTTCATTTTTCGTGCTATCGGCTCGAAGAATTTATCGGCATTTCTTCTATATCTGTCCAGCATATTCCATCAACCATTCACTCCAATCAACTTTTCCTGTTTTTACACCAGTGAATCCGTCTTCTGCTATTTTAGCTATTTCCTCCGCAATCTCTCTTGCTTTCCTGTTCGTAGTATCAATTTCAATTACGTGCCCTCCATGCATATCGCAGGCCTGCAAGAGTATTATATCCATTGCCTCCGCCTCAAGATTTTCCCCTATTTTTACCTTGTCCCACTTCTTTGCTTCCAGTCTTTCCTCGAGTTCTGATGGGTTGCATCTCAACACGATTGAAAAATCAACGCTGAGCAGATGCGACAGATGCCCATCGATGAATACAATGCCCTCCTCACTTGCGTTCCCCAATGCCTTGTCCATGACTTCCGTATCGACTATGTTGCACTTCCTGTCTTCATCATATCCCACGATGAAATTTTTTGCAAGCTCATCGAAACTCTCAATTTTATAGCCCTTTCCGGCAAGGAAAGATACAACGGATGTTTTCCCCGTGCCAGGAGTGCCCGTGATAGCCACCTTCATTTAATCAATTCATGGAAAGCATAGGCATCCCTTCCCTCGTGGAAACAGTAATGTATTGCCCTGTAATCTGACTTGAACGCAACGACATCTTTTCTTACCTGCACTGTCCCTTCCTTATCCATCAGTACTCTCTTGAAAAATTTGGCCACTTCTCCCATCTCATTCTCTTTCATTCCAAGCCTTGTCAGTTCCTGTACCCCAAGCCTGATTCCTGATGGATTCAGAGGGCTTTCATCGCTTGGAACCATGTTGCCGTTGGCAATTATTCCTGAATCTTCAAGTCGTTCAGCTGCTTCATTACCTTGCTTTTCTCCCACTTTTAACACTATCTGGTGTGATTCTGTAAATCCGTGGTCAGCCCCCAGAACATCAAATCCACTGTCGTACAAAGCTTCAGCAAGCCTTTTCGCATTCCTCACAATCTGCTCTGCATATTCTCTTCCAAAAGCAAGATGTTCGGCAAAGGCGATGGCTTTAGCTGCCATATGATGCAAATGATAGGATGATGTAACGCCCGGGAATACACCCCAATCCAGATGCTTCATCCACTTTTCCTCATCTCTGGTAGTATTGGTCAAAATTACTCCCCCCTGTGGACCTGGCAGTGTTTTGTGGGTTGAACCCATCATCACATCCGCTCCCTCTTTCAATGGCTGCTGGAACTTCCCGCCCGCAATGAGCCCCAGAACATGAGCTGCATCGTATATTACTTTCGCTCCCACTTCATGTGCTGCATCTGCAAGTTCCCTCAGCGGCGTGGGGAATAAAAACACCGATTGCCCAAACAATGCAAGCTTTGGCTCAACATCACGAATGAGTTTGGCGGCCCCATCAACATCTATGTTCATGCGTTCATTATCAAAAGGATAAGTATGAAGTTCAAGTGCACGAAGACCGGCAGCCCCCCATTTACCATAGGAAATGTGAGCACCACTGGCTGTATCCAGGACTGTTACACTATCGCCTGGCTGAGTGAGAGCTTTAAAAATTGCCATATTTGCAACCGTGCCCGAGGTCGGGCGTATGTCAGCATACTTGCACTCGAACAATTTCTTAGCAAGCTCGATGCCCTTTCTTTCAACCTTATCGAAGTATTTGCACCCCTGATAGTATCTCTGCCCCGGAGTGCCTTCTGCATATCTCCCGTGAAAATCGGTGATGAGCATTTCCTGACACATTGGAGAAAGAACGTTCTCGGATGCAATCATCGGCAGGCATTCGCCAAAAAATTCATTGTTCTTGATTGCCGTTTCCCTTACAAAATTTGCATCTTCTTCAAAGTTCATGATGAAGGAATGAAAAGCAAAATAAAAAGATGCTGGCTCTAAAAATTGAAAATTATTGCGTTTACTTAATCACTTGCCTTGTTTCCTTCACTGTCATAAGCCACAACTTTTATTTCATGCGTACCAAATGCAAATTCATCCCATAGCCATTCATAAGGTAACTTGTTATCATTACTTTTCAAAACATCATCAATATGGAATTCCACTATGACCATTCCTTAGCTACTGTAAATGCTCGCTTCTATGGCTATTTTACCAATTATTATTGCATTATTGGCAGGCATTACTTTCCTGTCAAAAACGTGGCGCTGTCCTGATTAATAATACTCAACTTGGTGGTAAAAAATTCGGTACTGTCCTGAGTGATATACTCCCCGCCATGAATGGCGGGGCTTCTCACGAAG
>CAZSHJ010000093.1:0-3597 GCA_964606745.1 uncultured Thermoplasmatales archaeon
CGGGTCTTACGCTTCGCTACAGACCATGCAGTATTCCCGGCCTAATTTCATAAATGCCGCATGACAAGTGGCGGGGGAATAGGATGGTATAAACTTTCTGCGTTACTCTTTTAATTCGGGCATGGGAATAAAACTTGCTACCCTTACCTATGGAATCCCGACATTGATTTACGTCATTTTTGTTGTCATTCCAATGATTTATGAGTATACTGCATTCAAGGCGACATTGCTTTTATTTCTTCTGGCGATTTCGTTCTATATCAGATAATAAACAGAAAAAGACAGGTATACAATGCAACATACTCTGCAGGTAAAGTGCCAAAGCAAGTGATTGCACAATCCTTATATAAGCCTCCCTTTTTTGGCTTCAATGCTGGACGGACTGGGAGGTGCCCTTCGAGGCACGCTCAAAAAAATTGCAAATGCACCCCATATTGATGCGTCACTTATCAAGGAAGTTGTAAGAGACATCCAGCGAGCTCTTATCCAGGCGGATGTAAACGTGCCGCTTGTGCTCAAAATTTCGAAGGGAATCGAGAAAAGAGCCCTAGAGGAGAAACCCCTTCCCGGAATGAGCAACAGGGAGCATGTCATCAGGATAGTTCATGACGAGCTTTCCTCAATGCTTGGCAAGGGAAGGGAGCTACCGCTGAAGAAGCAGATTATCATGATGGTGGGACTGTACGGACAGGGAAAAACCACCACCTGCGGAAAACTTGCAAAATACTTCCAGAAGAAGGGTTTGAGGCCGGCACTCATCGCTGCCGACGTCCACCGCCCCGCTGCGTATGACCAGCTCAAACAGACCGCCGATAGAATAAACGTGCCCGTGTATGGCGGGGAAAAGAATGCCGTCAAGGTCGTAAAGGAGGGGCTTGAAAAGCTGAAGAAATATGACGTCATCATCGTGGATACCGCGGGGAGACACAGCCTCGAGGACGATTTGATAAATGAAATGAAAAAAATTTTTAAAGCAGCCAAGCCGGACGAGAAAATACTCATCATGGATGCTTCTACAGGGCAGCAGGCCGGCCCCCAGGCAAAGGCTTTCAATGATACTATCGGTATCACGGGCGTAGTATTGACTAAAATGGATGGTACCGCCAAGGGGGGAGGGGCACTGTCAGCGGTCGCTGAAACAGGGGCACCAATTCTTTATGTGGGAACGGGAGAGCATACTGAGGACCTAGAGAAATTCGATTCTACCCGCTTCCTGTCGCGCCTGCTGGGAATGGGCGATATACAGAGTCTGCTGGAGAAAGCAGAGGAAATAGCAAAAAGTAAAGGAAAGAAAAGGTTTGAAAAAAGCGCCCGGCAGATAATGTCCGGCAAGTTTACATTAAAGGAGATGTACGAGCAGATGGAGATGGTATCGGGCATGGGGTCGCTCAGCAAGATAGCAGATATGCTCCCTGGAGGGATGGGGCAGAAAATGAAGGGGACAGATATGCACCAGACACAGAAGAAACTCAAGAAATTCCATAGCCTTATGGACTCGATGACTGAAAAGGAGATGGAGGAGCCACACCTCATAAAATCCTCGCGCATGAACAGGATAGCGAGAGGGGCAGGGCTGGAGGTGAAGGATGTCAAGGAGTTGCTGAAGTATTACAACACATCCAAGAAAATGATGAGGGGACTTTCAAACAAAAAGACGCAGCGTCGCCTGATGCAACAGTTGAAATTCAGTTGATGAATTATATTGGACATAGTCAAGTTAAACCATGCCAACTGGAATAAATGGCAATTGTTTAACTGCATTTTCTTTTCTCCTGTTTCAAAAAAGATTCGACAAATGCAGGCAATATTCAACTCATGGCCCCTTTCTTTATTTTAATTTTTATACTCAATATATCCCTTCATTGTAAGGCCATAGAGCACCTGAATAAAGAATAAATCCATGTAGAAGAATTATCTCAACCCGAACTCCTCCAGTTTCATTCTCTTCTTCTCTTTATTCAGAAAAGTATATACCGTTGAATGGTTGGAACCGTTCAGGAGCATATCTATAGCTTTACCGGCAATATCCATACTTTCGGCCTTACCTATTATACAAATGGTTGTCCCGTACACGGAAAGTTTCACGCCAGTCGTATCTTCTATTGCCATTCTGGTTTTCCCGTCCTTGCCTATTACACGCCCTGCAACACGATGAATATTTTTTGTGCTTTTCCCGGCATAATCCCTCATGTCCATTAGTTCAAAATAATAATCTTCGTTGAGAAGCAGCAGGGCATGATGGGGAGAGAAACCCCTACCGATAGCTTTCACAACATTCTGTACATCTAACTCTGTGACAGCATCATCACCTTCTACTGTTATATCACCGTTCTTTGAATCTATATTCAGTTTCACTCCATACTCTTCGATTTTCTTTTTTACTTTGCCATCCTTTCCTACGAGCACAGCCACTCTTTCGAGTGGTATCTTCACAAATCTCATGTTTTCTCCCCTAGAATCTGTTCTAGTATTTCATCCTTATTAACATCAAAGAATTTCCCAAAAAATTTTGTGATATTGAACACGTCCCTTTCCAGAAATGTACGAGCCATCGGATTTTCCGACTTTATTGTCTGCCCGACATCGATAATCACCGGCCCGTCATGAATTAAAATATTGTATTCCGAGAGATCAGCATGCACAAGATGAGCTTCGTTGTACATCAGAGAGATGTTCCTTATGATATCACTGAAAACCTCCATGGGCTCATCCATTTTCGCATTCTTGAGCATAGGGGCAGGTGCCTCATCCGTCCCGATATATTCCATAACGATGACATTTCCCTCATTTGCAATGGGTTCCGGTACACGTATGCCCGCCTGATAAAGACAGAAAAGGTTCTTAAACTCTTTTTGAGACCATGCATAAATTATGCTCCTCCGTTTTTTCTTCACGTTTAAAAGGCCATCGTATTGGAGATATTTCGATATATTCCTGAACGTCACAGTATTTATACGGTAAATCTTTACCGCCATCAGCCCCCTTCCACTCTTTCCACGGAATACATTTCCTTCCTTTCCAGTGGATATGGGAAAATCTATCGTTTCAATCTCGCCCCTGTTAATGAGTTTCAATAACGACATTAATGTGGATTTATCAAAAACCTCCCCTTCTGTCCTGCCAGATAAAAAATCCTCAAAATCAGCCTTCCATTTCATTTTATAATATTTCAAAATACATTTATGCTGTCCGGTATTTTATGCCTCCTTGAAAGATTGGATGCCTGAGTCGGAGTATAACGGTAGATGACATCTGCTTTATCATCCTGAAAATCCCATGGCCTGACGACAAGTAAATTACCTATTCTTATCCACTTTCTCTTCTTTATCCGCCCGCGTATGCGCCCCATCCTTGACTTGCCATCTTCGCAGACAACTTTAATTCTGCTCCCCCCCATCAACTGATCTGCAACTGCAAACATCTCACCCTCATTTCGTCTCGGAAGCTTTATCCTTACATATATGCTTCCATCATCCGCATTATTCTTACCTTTTTCCAAATTATCAGTGAATGAATGAACATCCCTATATGTAAGTATCGGAAATGTACAGTACTTCGGAATGTAGCTGACTGAAAACATCAATTTTGCTGATTTTT
>CAZSHJ010000094.1:0-3157 GCA_964606745.1 uncultured Thermoplasmatales archaeon
AGCCCTCCTCTTCGTGAGAAGCCCCGCCATTCATGGCGGGGAGTATATCACATTCGATGGATGAAATATTAAGGGGAGGGAATCAAGGCGGGGTAGAGAGCTATCAGAACCTCTTTCCTCGATCCCCCATCACGTTCACTATTTTTTGCTCTCTCTCTACTAATATAATACGTAATTTGATAATAAATTTTTCAGTGGAAATATACCCTAACAAATTGTTATTTCTGTTTCTCCACTTTCTTTGTTTTAAACTCTCTAGATTCTCATTTCCTACTTTACACTACCCAATTTGCTATTTGCATTTTCTTTTTTTTCCACCAAAATCCGCAAAATGGTGTTAATTTTTAGCAGTGCGTTCTCGTCTTAAATCGTCGATTTTATAGGAGAAAAATTGATTGTAACCTCTAGGTTACCCGCCCACATTTACCATATGACCCATCACCCAATATCCAATTTTCACATGCCACATTTATATTTTAATTTTTGCACTTTGGAAAATTATATCCATACCCACACTCTGACCTCGCCAACACCCACATTGCCTGCCAGGTCATACGTTTTTAACTTCAGCACATGGAAGCCGAAAGCAGGGCCTGTCCAGTCCCATTCTATGGAGTTCTCCTTCGTAGTGTCAACCATGTTAGTATCAACATACAGCTCCATCCTATCAAAGCCCGATATATCGTCAGATGCAGATGCAAGGACAGTGATTTTTCCTATAATGAGGGTTCTGAACGGAATGGTTCTGCCTTCCACATCGAAGTAATAAAAATGTCTTTTCTCCGGCTTTGAGATTTCCACCGTCGGCGGAGTGTCATCTATGTAAACATATGCTTTGCATACTCCCTGATTACCGTGCTCATCCGTAACTGTCAGATGGACAGTGAATTTTCCTTCATTTGAATATGCATGAGACGGATTTTTTCCGCTCCCTGTGACGCCGTCACCGAAGTCCCATAAATACGAAACAATGGATGAGATAAAACTGCAGCTCTGTCCTCCGTCAAAATTTATTTGCCCGCCGACGCTGCCGAAGTAAGGCCCGCCTGCCCTCGCTATGACGGGAGAAAAGTCTGCGTACACTATTTCATGCTCAATCTGGCAGTCACCATAAGCGATTCTGAAATAGCCGTTCTCGCCCCAGTCCGTGCCCCAGCTGTTTTTCACGATCCAGCATTGCTGGCTGTCGTCATAACCGACAATAACAACCTGGTGATTTATTTCGCTTATAGACTCATTCCCTGGATGTTCATAAACACCACCACTGTATGATCCGAAGTCGCCGCACACCGCCATTTCCGTCACCACGGGCCCGAATTCCACAATCATTCCCTTTATTTCATCCCTGCCCGGATCCCTCGCAGAGCCGTAACTTATAATGGGAAAAAGCTTATTCTGCCAGTCGGAGCATTTCTCGGAACATTGAATTGCATCATTTGCCTCGTATGGAAAGCAGTCTTCAGGGATTGCCCCACCATTTCTGTACATGTAACTGTATGCCCAGTATGCATTCCACCCGCTGCACCCTCCGCTACCGGCAGGACAGGACAACATATACTGTTCCGAAAGGTCGACATCAAGATCTGGATTGTTTGCTCTGATATTTATAATGGCTTCCAGGGCGCCCATCGCTGCGAAATCCCAACAGCTGCCGCATCCGCCCTGGCTTTTCGGTGGCGTCGTCCAGTCACCGGTAATGTTACGGTATACCGCATGACACCAGTCCCACTTCAAAGGTAGGTCATCGGGGACATTAACAACTCTTATCAAATTTTCCGCCTTCACGTCATACGAATCCAGGGGAATGCATCCTGTCTTATGCCCTTCAGCATTTATCGAGCACGAAGGCACTTTTTCAATTGCAAGATTTTTGGCTTTCCATGCAGTTATCCCGCCCTGTAAAAGAACTGCATCAATCCCATTTTCAATAAGAATGTTCAATGCCGCTCTCCCCTCCACTTCGTTGTCGCCGCAATACACGATGATGCTCCCACCACCATAAACACCCGTGATGCCATCAAGACACGACCCACACACCAATTTGGATAAAGGCATGGAAATTGCTCCTTCGATATGACCCTCTTTATATTCATCGGTGCCCCTGACATCAAACAGGAAAATATTCGAATAATATTGTATCATCCGTTCAGCTTTCTCAGGTGATACGATTTTACATTCACTCTGAACTTCATTTCCACCATGGTTTTTTGTAGCCGTGGCGGGAAATATGAAAATCAATGCCACCAAAACGCACAGTATTGTTCTGATTGCTGCTTTCTTCATTTTTATCTCTTGGATAATGGCTTAGCAGTTCATAATAGTATTGATAATTCTAGTCATTCGGTTTGAAAAGTTTGAAAACTGAAGATTACCCAAATATGCATCTCGGTTCGACATGGATGTTTGCCATCACACTTTTTTTACTATATCTGGTGGTATAGAAGTAAATCTGTGAATGGTAGTGTCCCACATTTCCTCTATCGTTTTCACACTTACTGTCCAGGAAGGATTGTTTGGGTCCGCAAAAACATCTGTCATCACATGAAATTTTATCTCCACGTTATCTCCATCTGCAAAATTTTTTGTTAAATCCCCGCCGATAAAGAGGTAGTGAGAGTTATTTAAATCACTAACAAACGCCATCCTCGTGTAATTGTATGAGGAATTATAACTTAAGATACGGATCTGATCCCTTAGTATAATTATATCTCCACTATCTCCAGAAGTAAGATTAACATATTCACATTTTGTTGCATTATCGATGCTTGTGGTGGAATTGCTTAGGATATCTACAAATTCTTCCATGGTCATCGTCATTGACTCTGTCTCTTCCTCAGGTTCTGCATGGGTCATACACCCCTGGGGGAACGGCTTCACCGTATTATTTTCTTTATCCCACCCCTTGTCAAAGGTTTCGTATTTTATAGTCCAGTTTTCACCCGTATATGGGTTTTGATATGGAAAAGTTACATTGATGATGTGGACTGTAAGTTTAACCATATCTCCTTTTTCAAATTCACCGGTAACATTACCCTCGATTGCGAACGGTTGTCCTGCAAGCGATTTATAGTTTAGAACCTAACGTATTATACTTTCAATCCTCTCATCTAAGAATGCGTCTATCCAGTTCTCAGCATATGATAAAGAAGTTGCAAGA
>CAZSHJ010000095.1:0-2973 GCA_964606745.1 uncultured Thermoplasmatales archaeon
CTAAAAAAACGTGCACGCGATTCATCCCCTACCTAAAGGTTGGGGATTTCTCGCTAAGATGTGTTAAGATATTTTTGATTGTTTACTGGCTGTTTTTATAGGTATATTTTATAAAAATAAATTAAAAAAGGAAAAAGAGTGTGGGGTTTTTACTCGACTCCCAGTACAAGAGGTCCAAGTACAAATCCGCTTGCTGCTCCAGTTGCTCCCCCTGCATTTACTGTAACCGTTGTCTTTCCGATGCCGAAAATAAAGCCGCTTTTTACCGTTGCTTCTCCACTAACAGGCACTGTCGTCGTTCCCGTTTTCTCCTTTCCGACAAACACGCCTCCGTCAAAGGAAATTGTCCAGTCTATGTTGCTTGCCTCTTCGCTCCCTGTGTTGGTAACAGTTGCCGTAACTCCGAATCCACCCGATATTGACTCCACTGAGAGAAGCGGTCCGGGCACACCTGCATTATCATAGTATATATCTGCGCTGCTCCCTCTATTGTCCATCCATACAACATTTCCTCCAGATGTTACGTCTGCTGCATGAAATTCTTTGATAACAGTTGCTGAATCACTTAGTTTCTCTGGTTCTGCCCAAGTAGCACCACCATCTGTTGTTTGTGACGCATAAAGGTTGTCACCCTTAATAAAAACGCAGGTTGCAGACCCACCAGGATATGCAAAAATGGCCGGATTGGTTTCCTGCTCTCCGGTACTTGATATTGGTGCCACAGTCCATGTATCTCCTTTATTCGATGAATAGGCGCATATTATGTTGTGATTGTACCCAAGTTCTATTTGCTCGGCAACTATATATGTAATGCCCCCTGCTGATGAAACATCGGGATGAATGGAATCATCTATCCAGAAATCGCCATAATCTGTATTCCACCATTCTTCCCCAAGTGACGGGTCTATTTGACAGTAAAGCGCCATTATACCGAATGTAGAATAATCTGTTTCATTATATCCTTCCATTACCCAATATGCCATGCCGTTGCTTTGGTCTATATCTGTGGAAATATTGTAAAGATCATTGTCCCAGCCGTACCAGTAGATAAGCTGCCCATATCCTTCCTCATCCGCATAGAACTGATAGGTGAGACTGTGGTCTTCTGTTTCTGATGCTTCAACATCACAGTTGTATGAGAACAATCCATTGAAGTACTGTGTGGGTTTGCTTGTCAGACCATAACCGGCAGCACTTGCCATCTGTGCATCTGTATATCCGCTGCTTCCCCAGTCATAGCCTGCCAGACCCATGGTAGATGTATCTCCGATATCTGAAAAGTCTAGGTAGTAATAAATTGTATCTCTCGGGTCCTGAACAAACGTGCCTATTGCACTTTTATCGCTCACAATATCTATAGCAGGGTATGTTTCTCTCATACCTGGTAAATCTATATATCCTTCGTCAATCCATGTTTGCCCGTCCGTAGAGGATGATATCTTTATATCTCCATCCATCAGTGATATATAATCCTCGTAGAATGAAAGCATACTTCCGCTTGCTGAAGCTATTGCTGGATGTAATTCGTCATTTTCTCCATTGCTTACCTGCACGTCTGCACCCGGACCGAGTGAACGAGGTCTTTTCACGAATTTGTCCGTCATATCAATTGCTTTTACTGTTGGTCCCTTTGCAACATGAGCACCAGTAAGGTCATGTGAGTGTATCACCTGTACGTCGGTATCTTTGTCTCCAGAACTACCGATCATTGCATTCACTGGCAGAATTATCATTGCTGCCATAAAAATTGCCCCTATTACTTTTATTGCTTCTTTTTTCATGCTTATCTTGCCTCCAATTGTAATAGATAATCTGTATATATAACTTTACTTCTTCACTCTTACAAAATTCTTACAAAATAATTCTTGGTACTGTCCTAACCTACGATAGTTTATTATACCTCTAAATACATTACATCTTGGTGAAATTATATGGCACGCCCAAGAGGAGAAATTAAGGTTGTTTGTCAGAACCCTGGATGTCGTTACTATCTAAAGGAGAAAGGAAAGGATATTATCAAAAGCGGAAAATACCGTACCGGTCATCAGAGGTATTACTGTAAACACTGTAAGACCTATTTCATGGAAACCAAAGGTACACCCCTCTACCGAAAACGATTATCTGAAGATGAGATAATCAATATATGCAAACATCTGGTGGAGAAGAACGGTATCCGAAGTATCGAACGGATCACTGGTCATCATAGAGACACTATAGGCAGATTGTTGGAAGATATGGCAGAACATGCCGAACTAATGAATGAGTATCTCATAAAAAATCTAGGACTCAGTCCATTTGAATGTGATGAACTTTGGTCAATGGTGAAAAAAAACAGAAAAAGGTTGAGCACATTGGCTCAACTCAGCTTGAAGAAGGTGATGCATGGATCTACACCTGTGTAAAACGGCACACATACTTTTTTGTAGCATTTGCAGTTGGAAAATGGACTCAAGAAACATGCAAATCAATGGTAGAGAAACTATTTGAAAGAACAGAACTACCATTTCCAGATAACAAGATAGAAGTATTCACGGATGGAAATGATGATTACACTTATGTTTTATCAGGGTACTATGTCGATACTTGTATCAATTATGGTCAATTGGTAAAAATCCGAGAAAAAGGAAGAGTGATCGATAAAGAGAAAAGGATAATCTATGGCAATCCTGACCTTGATGATATTGAAACCACTAATGTAGAGAACTTCAATGGAATATTTCGGGAGAGAATCGGTAGATTGGTAAGAAAGACAAAATGTTTCTCAAAATATAAACGAAGACTGGAGTGTGCAATAGAATTATTCCAGTTCTACTGGGATTTTATAAACGAGTTCAAAAGAGGTACTTCGCCGGCAATGTTAGAAAAAATAACAGGTCATCCATGGACATGGCATGAATTTTTTTACCACCAAATTAAATATTCTTAATCTCATCTCAGCGAGAAATCCCCAACCTTTAGGTAGGGGATGAATCG
>CAZSHJ010000096.1:0-2723 GCA_964606745.1 uncultured Thermoplasmatales archaeon
TGGGCCCGCCCGGATATATTACATTCCTTAGATTGTGAGATGTCAATGTTTTAGGGTTTATAACTTTTCTTTTTTTTAGTGGTTCTTTTTGGTATCTCTTTGTGAATCTCCCGACTTCCATACGCTGTTGGGAATGCTCGGTGAGTTCCTCTGCGAGATGAACATATTTGAATACATTTCTCATTTTCTTGTGGTCGGTAAAAAGCTTCAATTCGTAGATGGGAAAAACACCGAATTTGCGATAACCTTCTACAAGATAACGGGTGAACGCATAATGACGCATAAGATAAGGATACCAACCTTCCCATACTTCCTTTCCCCGGCGTCTGAACATTGCCAGGAAGTTGACGGTATCCAACGGAGCCCCGTCGGGGCTCAGCCACAGGTAATCGCCGCTTTCCCGTGTTGCGACCTTCGGACGGTGTATCTCAATCCAGTTTTTCAAGCTCTTATCCACACGAGATGTCATGGCGAACTCTGGCAGGTGTGTTTTTCTGAAACTTCTTACTTTTGGCTCGTAATAAGTGAATGACAATCTTTCCAAGTCCACACCTCGTATCTTCATACCAGGGATGGCACCCGGACGTGAGCCGAGAACATAGCCGAGATGACAGATGTAATTTAGTTGCAGGCTCATAAAAGGATCCTTGTGCATCTTTCCGTGTATGTGTTGGTAAACCACCCATTCAGGGGGGAGCATGATTACATTTTCTATTTCTTTCGTAGTCGGCCATTCATATTGGTTGGCTATTCCGTAAAACCCGAAAAGAAGTTTAACAGCGTCCTTTGCGTGCTTTATCCGATTCTCCCCTTCATCCCCGTACTCCCCTCTTATCTTCCTTACATAATCCAGAAATTGCTCGTATGTGACGGATGGCGCCACATGAATGTTTACGCCGAAGTTATCTCTCAAATATATCAAATAATTGAGATGCTTTTTCCAAGTGCTGTTTTTGATTCCCCTGACCGATATTGCATAACGCTCCAGTTCGTTCCAAGTCCATTCGGCATCTACTTTCATTTAAGTTTCTCCTTCATTTTTCCAACTGATTTGGCATATTCCATTTTCCTTCTGATAGTATCCATTTCTCCTGCTATTTTTTGCCACTTTTTATAAAATCTTTGTTTGCCCCCAATGCCATAATATCTCTGGATTGCATCCTCGCACAGTTGCATTCCTACATCTCTTCTTTTCACAACAGCATTTGCTTCGCATTTCCTTTCCCCTATTACCTTCAAATACTGTTGGACATAAGGCAACATAAAGTTACAGTGGGATGGGTCAGCAAGGTTTCTTCCACTTCCAGTTATTAAGTTTTCAATCCAGACAAGACCATACTCTTCTATCGTTTCAAAATTAAGTCCGAACCTATCAATAATAAGATTCTCAGGGTTATACCCTTCCTCGCCATCGCCCCATACTATTTTACTTACATCTACAAGATTCTTCTGCAATTTATCGCTTATTCTCAATCCATCGGGATCATGGTCGCCGAAGTAAAGCAAAACACATTGTAATCCTCTTTCTTCCGCTTCCTTAAATCGTCTTGCATAAGTAGCACGCTGACGGATACTACTCCACCCCTTAGCATTTGCTACTGGAACATGATAATCATG
Organism: uncultured Thermoplasmatales archaeon; assembly: GCA_964606745.1. Taxonomy (GTDB): domain Archaea; phylum Thermoplasmatota; class E2; order UBA202; family DSCA01; genus VBQP01. The sequence goes on from CAZSHJ010000096.1 coordinate 1,618, forward strand.
GCATATGTCCCCAAAAAGGTTTCTTAAATCAATCTTTTCCACTACCATCTGGAGATAATATTTTTCGTCTTCCCACCAGTCAGGATGGTAATATTCCTCGCATGTCATAACTTCATCTAACTGCTTTTCAATCCATTCTTGAGGTGTTAATGGATTTGGAGTATGAACACACTTGAATAATCTTGATTCATCCCCTGCTGTAAAATCAACAGGTAAATAACCCAGCTTCCTGCAAACATTAATTAATTTTTCAACATTATTTATTTCTGCCTTTGTAATAAGCCCCTCGCCTTCCAGAGTGTAACCCCATCCTCTTGCGGATAACGGAAAACCTATCATTGCTTGTAATTTTTCAATTTCGGATGCGAAAGCAATTAACTGCTCTTTATCCCCGTTATTTCTTGGTAATTTCATTCTTCCACCTCTCGTATCCTGCCCTTTTGTTTCCATTCTATTTCTTTCAACCTGCGGAGAAAAAGGTCTTGTTCTTCCGGATCTCTGTTTTCATTCATTTTTCACACTCTCCCCCTATAAGGGAGGCAGGGGGACAATGAGGCGGTGATTTCCAAAAATTTATAAGAGGAAGGGATGCCTCACTGTTCCCCATTTCGTTCATGGATTATTCCTCCTTATCTAATGTTTCCTGGTCAGGGTGCAGGTTATTGTTGTCAATGCAAATCTTGCACTCATCACCGACAATCGACATGATCTCCGTGTCTTTTATCACGCCTGTCGGAATCTGTATCTTTACCGTTGCGTTATCTTCACCTATATTTATTCCCTTGACCTTTCCTTCAATCTCTACTTCCATATTTTTACCTCCATTTCATAATCGAGTATAACCTCGCCTTTTTCATTTACAACACGGCGCCGGTTGCCGTTCTTTAAAATCGGGAGGCCTGCAATCAAATGTCCGGTAGGTTGCCATTCAGTCATGCTTTCCCCCGTATCTTTTGAGTGTACTCGTATCTGTCAGTGTTTACAATGATGAATGTTTCAATCTCGGTTGGAGTCACTGTACCACCTTCTTTTTCAGATGTTTTGGAATTACCGTTATCTGAGTGCCTTCGAGGTCAAGAGAGCCACCCACTGAAAGATTGTCTGGC
>CAZSHJ010000097.1:0-2704 GCA_964606745.1 uncultured Thermoplasmatales archaeon
ATGCAGTTAGAATAGAATAGCAAAAAAATTCTAATTATGCAAAAGGTCTATTGTACCATGCCAGAAAAAGTCATCTGTTGCATCTGTGGCGTGAATGAGACAATCAACCCTGGCGGTTATCTGTGATGACTGTAAGCTCTCCATGCTGTTCAATAAAGATAATCCGCCGAATTTTTGATTAGATAACATTGCAGTCATATCATTCTTTTGAATATCTTGTTCATTCCCTTTCCCAAGATGAAAACTGCCTTCTTGTGGTCGTCCTTATCTGAGCGAACAGAGCATGGAATTAAATTATCTTCTCCTTCTGCATCTCATCCCTTCATACTTGATAAAAATCCGTTCTTAAATTTTACCTCGCCTGACAGCAAAAATTTTTACCTAATTCCCGATACTATATTGGGATGACAATATCTTCCGTGCCGGGCAAAGTGATTCTAATTGGAGAACATGGTGTCGTATACGGTCAGCCATGTCTTTCGGTAGCGATAGATTTAAGGGTGGGGGTGGAAATAGAGAAAGGAGAGGGGTTTACGGTAAACGGCAGGGTCATGGATAATCGTAGGCACACTTACATAAAACATGCTATAGATAACCTCTGGGAAGGGCAGCCGCTGTCTGTCACAACTTTCTCAAAAATTCCATCTGCCAGCGGTCTGGGCTCCTCCGCCGCCATAACTACTGCAACCGTTGCATGCCTACTGAAGATGGATAATTCCTTTTCGCTTGAGGAATTGGCAAAAAAAAGTTTTGATATCGAATATGAGGTCCAGAAAGGCGGTAGCCCCAATGATACATCAGTCTGCACGTATGGCTCAGGAATACTTCTGTCAAGAGAAAAAAAGGACGGGTTTGTATGGGAAATTTCAAAGGACACTCAGAAATGGTTTGTTCATCATATTGATGTTCCTGACATGAAGATAGTCGTGGGAATGACGGGCATAAAGTCGAAGACACCGCTGCTGGTCAAAAAAGTCAAAAAATTTGTGAAATATTCGGGTTTCGCAAGAGAACTAACCGAGAGGATAGGCAATCTTGCTGTGGAAGGAACGGATGCTCTGAAGAACAGCGATTTCGTTTCTCTCGGTGAAAAAATGAATGAAGTCCAGAAAATTCTTCACACGCTGGGAGCAAGTTCCCACGAACTCGAAAAACTGATAAATACATCTATCAGGGCCGGAGCGTACGGGGCAAAGCTCACGGGAGCCGGCGGCGGCGGCAGTATGATAGCTATCACGGACGAACCCGAAAAAGTAGCAATAGCCATAGGGAAGGCAGGGGGTAAAGCGATGGTTACTTCGGTATCTCGTGAAGGCGTTAAGATCTGGGGGGCAGAGTGAGACCGTGGTATTACGGATAGAGTCACACAAAGAAGATGATGGACAATTTGCAATGTAGGGAATATGCGATATATAGCAAGGGGCGATAAAAGTACTATTATTAACCGAGTAGGTGAAATACCAGTCCTGTAAGTAACTTCGGGTCAAACCATGTGGATTTTGGTGGCATATTCTTTTTTTCATCTGCCACCCTCTCCAATTCCTCAATGCTTGTCGGATGGAGATAAAACACGGCTGCATTTCCATCCTCATCCACCAGTTTCTCGTATTCTCCTCTGGAAACCTCCCCGCCAACAAAGAAGACGTTGGGATCGTTTCGTATATCCTTTAGCCCTAGGATGGGGCTGAGAAGCTTATTTTGCAGTATGCTCACATCAAGGGATTCAACGGGGTCATCCGGAACGATTCTGGGCAGCAGTTCCCACCATCTATTATTCCAGTACATCTGCATATTATGCCTGTTCGGCTCCCTGACGGTTTCCAGTTTGTTTACCTCGAAGTTTTTTTTGATTTTATCAATGAAGTTTTCCTCATTTGTTCTTCTTACAACCCGGTTGTATGGGAGAATTCTTACTTCATCATCGCTTGCGACAAAGACCATAACATATTTTGCTTCATCATTATTATGCCTTTTCATGTATTCATAGGCCGCCCTGATGCGATGATGTCCGTCGGCAATATAGAGGTCCGTATTGAGAAAAGATGATTTTATTTTACTGATTGCATCCCCGTATATTTTCCACAGTTTATGGTTATATCTGTATTTATCAAAATCAAAAACGGGCGTTTGATAGGTAATATCATCCATAATCCTCTTAATTTCATCTTTTCTTCTGAAAATTGTCCAGACAAGGCCCGTATTGGCACTGGTGGCATCTATATGCTTAATTCTGTCATTGAGCGGCTTTTCCCTAGTTTCCTCGTGCTTTTTTATCCTCCCCTGTTCGTAGTCTTCCAGGGAGACGGACAATATAAATCCCCTCTGGCTGAAATTCTCGTTTTCCTCCTTGTAAAGGTACATACAGGGTTCGTCTTTCACCATGTGCTTCATCGCTCTATCGAATGCACTTTTTGCATTTTCATATATCTCCTCATCTTTTCCTTCGGGCAGGATAATATGGATGGCATTTTTTCCCTCTCTGAGTTGCTTTTCTTCCTCTTTATTTATGACATCATAAGGCTTTATGCAAAAAGTATCTGGATTCTTTGGTCTTACGCCTCTAAACTCCTTAACTACAACCATGCTAATCACCTTTGGAAGGAGATGTATATACCCTTTAAAAAATTATGCTGAAGAGAATCTCTCCTCTTCTTATGAAATTAGGCCGGGAATACTGCGTGGTCTGTAGCGAAGCGTAAGACCC
>CAZSHJ010000098.1:0-2691 GCA_964606745.1 uncultured Thermoplasmatales archaeon
GAATAGAAAACCGCCAGATATATGTTTCTATGTGGTTATTCAAAACCCTCTATATAGGAGTGGTGAAGTTTAATATGGGTGCAAGATGCCAAGAAAAAAGGTGAATGCAGGCATAAAAAAATTCCTCGGCGATGATATATTTGATCATAGAGAATTTAGTAAACAATTTGAATATGTGAAGAATTCCTCAAGAAAACAAAAAAGCATTAGTATCTCTGTTGGAGGAGTAGATGTAAAGCTTATGAACTTTCTGATACATTATGGGCCTTATAATAATGAAAATGAGATAGTGAAAGAAGCGTTGTCTCAGTTCCTTAAAAAAAGATCTGATGAGGTCATTGCCAAGTATGAACAGGTTTACAGGATAAATAAATTAAGTCCTCTTTTAAACAGTAATTTAATAAAATTTGAAGATTAACAGCAATCATTGTTATTTTGAAAGATGTTTAAAACTTTAGAAGATATTATTTGTTTGGTTATTATGATTTATCTTGGATATATAATTAATAAACTATTCATAAAACTTTATTGCATTGGCCCCAAGCGGCAGGTGCATATCCTCGGCGATACTTCTGCATTTCACTTTCAAGAAATAGACAATCGGTTTGTATCCTGTTTCCGAGAATGCCTCGTAGTTTGCCATTCCCTTGCATATGATTAAGGATGCATTTTTCAATTTATTCTTCAACACATCGGATATTTCATCGAAGTCAACGCCCACTGCAAATGATTCTGTCGTCATTATTTTATCGGCAACCTCGCTGAAACCAAGAGCTTCGGCATCCTCATACGTTGCATCCGTGAGGATAGGAGCACCCTTTACCACGAGAGTTAAATTGATATTATACTCCTTCAATTCTCTGCAAACCAGCTTGTCAAAAACAACCTCCCCGCAGTTATCCGTGAAATAGAGAACGTTGCCGTTCAGGTATTTCCTTACCTTGTCAAGGTCATTATGCTGCAGTCCTTTGCTCAACTCCTCGTCAAATTTTTTTTCCAGTTCCTCGGGCGAGGAGGCACTGCCGGCAATGCCAAAGTCGATGGAATTACCTATTGTCGAGCAAAGTATGGCCGCCTCAAGACGATTATTGCTTTCATCCACAAACCTCTCCGCCATGGGAAGAATTTTTTTTGCAATGGCATTACTCCTTTCCTTTAGAAGTCTGTACGGATCGGGATTTTCCAGCACATCATATACCATTCTGTGGACCGAGGTAGCAATTTGTGCCGAACTTTTTTTACCGCCGTATTCCTCCAGCAGCTTCTGTGCTGTCATTTTGACGATTTCTCCCTGTTTCTCCTGGCTTGCATTAGTGAGTTCGGATTCAAAAAGCACCCGGTTGAGAAGACACGGGACGCAGCGGGGCTTAATCTTCATTGAAAGGTGAAATTGAAGGGGGTATAAATTGTTTTCAGCGTGGGAGAAAATATATAATGTAATATGCATCCAGTTCCGTGGTGAATATATGGTAGCTGAGTTAACATCGGAAAACTTTCGGGAATTTGTAAAAAATCATGATACGGTGGTTGTGGATTTCTGGGCGCCATGGTGCTCGCCCTGCCTCCTGATAGCCCCGGTAATAGATGAACTTGAACGTGAGATGGATGGCGTCAAGTTTGCAAAACTAAATGTTGACGAGAATCAGGAGATAGCAGGAATGTACAGTATAATGAGCATACCGGCACTCATGATATTCAGGAGAGGGGAGATGGCGGACATGACCAGGGGAGTCATAGCGAAGGAGGCACTGCAAGAGAAAATTGCAAGACAGATGTAAATGGGAAGCGGAACTGCCATATGCAAAAATATATCTGGAAATAGCTTTTAAAGAAAAGGAAACGCCTTGGTTACCCTTACTTTACAAGCGGTTTTCCCAGCGGTAAAATTGTTTTTCCGTAGGTCTCGTTTATCACTTCTGCCATGGCCACATATACTGCGCTAAGCCCGCATATTATTCCTTCCACACCTATCCATCCGCCGCTGATTGTCCCCCATTCCCTGAGCGCCAGGAGGTAGAAAAGTACGAACAGCGTGAAAAATATCGTCTGCAAGCCCGTATTCAACTTCAGTGTGCTTATGAACATCATCATGGTAAACAGACCCCACATGAAGAAGTACCATCCCATGAACGAGGAGTTTGTCGCCCCGGTGTGCGCTCCGTTACCCATAAGATCGGGCAGTATCAGAAGGGCAACTAGCGAGAGCCAGAAAAGCCCGTAAGAAGTGAAAGCCGTCGTTCCGAATGTATTTCCGTTTTTGTATTCCATAATTCCGGCGAAAATCTGTGCCATACCTCCGTAAAATATGCCCATTGCAAGAATCATCGAAGTCAGCGGGAATTTATCGGGGCTGGCGTTATGTATATTTAGTAATACGGTAGTCATACCGAAGCCCATCAAACCAAGTGGTGCAGGATTTGCCAGTTTCATAGGGAGGGGTATACACAGGATATATAATTCACTTTTGGTTTGTCTGTTAATACCGGAGATTTGTCAATGCGTTATTGTTATTGAACCAGTTTCAATTTGAAATAGTGAAGTCGATACTGACGACAAGATTATTTGGTGAACTTTTCTTAATCTCATCTCAGCGAGAAATCCCCAACCTTTAGGTAGGGGATGAATCGCGTGCACGTTTTTTTTAGCAAGGCTTTTCAGATAATATTTGTTTTGAATTTTGGACAGGCGCAC
>CAZSHJ010000099.1:0-2190 GCA_964606745.1 uncultured Thermoplasmatales archaeon
TTTTGCTTGAAACAAGCAAAAATCAGCAAAATTGATGTTTTCAGTCAGCTACTTTCCGAAGTACTGTGTCTGTAGATAAATTTATATTTGTGTAACGGTATCTAATATCGGACAAATCCAGTGAGGTGAGAAAATGAACCAAGGAACTACAGATAACGTGATATATGTCGGAAACAAACCGCCAATGAACTATGTACTGGCGGTCGTAACCCAGATGAATTCTGGGTCAAACGAAGTGGCCATTAAGGCAAGAGGAAGGGCCATCTCCAGAGCGGTGGACGTAGCAGAAATAGTGCGAAGACGCTTTATGCCCGATGCACAGCTGAAAGATATAAAAATAGCTACGGAGGAAGTGACCAACGAGGAAGGAAATAAAATAAACGTCTCTTCCATAGAGATATACCTCTCAAAGTAAGAGGACTCTACTCTTCTCCTATTTTTATCTCTTATTTTTAACGTTAATTATTTAAATCGCATTCATATTTAGAGAATGGAGGCAATAGAATGAACCCAACAAAAATAAAAAGTATAGCAATAGTGATTGTGGCAGTTGCCATGATGTGTACTCCCGTAGCAAACTCTTTTTCGGCAAATGGAAAAGGGAATGCTCTGGTGGCGACGGCAACTATGGAAAATGTGAATGTAGACATACCGACAAATAATGAAAACTCGGCGGCAGGATTCCTAGGGGACATCCAGATTTCTTCTGGCACGGAGGACGAAGAGCACCCGACCATTGTGAAAGCCCCGGACGGAAGCTTTTTGGTTGCATATGATAAACAGGTCAGCCCTCTTGAAGGCCATGTATATTTCATGAGGTCCACGGATAACGGCAACACATGGTCGGAAATTTGGAATACAGATACAGAGGTTGGAGGGATGGCAGACTCAGTTCAGAATTGGCCCGTTCTCTGTACACCACCAGGAGGAAACTCTGTTTATTTCGTATGTAATGATGAACCACTTAATGCCATGTTATATTTTAACATTTCCGACCCATCCGACCCGAATAGTTATGGGGAAGAGTTTTACGGAGATGATATGAGCGGATGGGACTATGATAGGCATACGTTTACTGTAGCAGCATTCGGCAAAAATAGATGGGCTGTTGGCCACGTGGGTCATATCGAATTTAGTGGCTACGATCTTCCCAGTTCCTGTCAGATTTCTTATGCTACATCTGGTTTTGGAATTGGAGGTAGATCTGGTGATGAAGACTACCCGGTTGGCTACAACAACGAGGTAGCGGTCACAAGCAATCTTTTCTGGATGATATGGGATTTCCCAAATGAAGTAAGCGGAACAAGCGATTTACTCCTCAAGTGGGGTGATCCGAATGAAGAGACAGATTGTCATCTTTGGCCAGATAATGAAATAACTTCTGATGCAGATTATATTGATCCGGCGTTAGATGCCAGCGGAAATAATCTCTGTATAATATATATGTCAAATGACAATATCTACGGCGACTGGGACATTACCTGCAGATATTCTACCGACGAGGGAGACACATGGGAGGACGGGACGTTCCCATCCATGCCGCAGGCTGACGAGAAGAGTCCCGAGATCTTTATGAGCGGCTCAACGGTTTTCTGTGCTTTCACTCGCAACGACAATCTTTACTTGACAAAATCCACCGATCTCGGTCAGACGTGGGATGAGCCGGAACAGGTAAACAGTCAGGATGGAACAGTTGTTGATGAGCTGGGATCAATCAAGGTATCCCAAGCAGGCATTGTATGGGTGGATAACAGGAACGGAAACAAGGACATATATTATGCACAACTTCCATCAGCCATAATCAATGTTGAGAGTATATCCGGAGGAATGGGAGTTTCTGCAACCGTTACCAACACGGGAACGATAGACGGAAGCAGCATAGACTGGTCAATACAGCTCAGCGGACTGATATTCATGGGCAAGGAAACCACAGGGACAATTGACACACTGGCAGCAGGTGGAGAAACATCAATAAGCAGCGGCTTAGTCTTTGGTATCGGACCGACAACAATAACGGTGACCGTAGGCGGGGCATCGAAGACTGCAAGTGCATTTGTACTCGGACCTCTTGTACTGGGAGTGAAGTAGAACTCCCCCACTCTTTTCCCTTTTTTAATTTTTATTTTCACTCTCCACTTCTTATGAAATTAGGCCGGGAATACTGCGTGGTCTGTAGCGAAGCGTAAGACC
>CAZSHJ010000100.1:0-2049 GCA_964606745.1 uncultured Thermoplasmatales archaeon
TCCCATCCAATAAAGTAAATTAAGTTGCCCTTAATTTACTTTACGGACAACGCCGTATCTGGCGAAACTTTTTTATTCCATATGACGCAAATATTTGTCTTCTTTGCTGTATCATTGCTTGCAGGCGCTTTAAGCGATGAGAAGAGCCTGATAGAAAGAGAGTTAAAAGATGCAATAAAGGCAAAGGAAAAATTTATAGAGAATGCATCACACTATTTTCTAAATCCGATTACCGTTGCAATGGGATATATTGGCATACTCATAACCGAGTGTAAATCCAAAAATGCCAAAAAACATGCCGAAAAAATTAGAGATGCATTGGACAGAATAGAAGAAGCCGTTATGAACACGATAGAAGGAAAAATATACGAAAGAAAAGGAGATACTTCTATCAAACACCCAAAACAATCGCAAAGTTAATTTTTGTCTCCTGCATTACTTGTGGGTAATAGAATGATTCCGAGCACGTCTCTTGTCAGCGTATATGATAAAGAAAACATAGAGGATTTCTGCAAAGTACTTCACGATGCATCCATAGAAATATTTTCCACGGGCGGAACAGCCGAAAGAATAAAAAATGCGGGTGTGCCTGTAAGGAAAGTTGAGGATATAACGGGCTTCAGCGAGTTAATAGACGGAAGGATAAAGACTCTTCACACATCTATTTATGCAGGAATAATGGCCAGAAGGAAAAGCAGTGACATGGGGGAACTGTCTGAGAAAGGCATACCGTCAATAGACATGGTTGTATGCAATTTTTATCCGCCAGAGGTGGGAATAACGAATATGGATATCGGGGGGCCGTGTATGGTTCGCGCCGCCGCCAAGAACTGGAAGGATGTTGTGGTGGTGTCGCATCCTTCGCAATATTCGAAGGTTATTCCTTATCTGAAAGATGGCTTTGATGATGATATAAGAAAAAAACTGGCGGTCGAAGCAATCCGCAGGACATCATACTACGATGCACTGATAGCAGGGATGGAATACACCGAGGTATTCCCTGAAGTTATTACCCTGCCTTACAAAAAATCGAAGGAGTTAAGATACGGGGAAAATCCCCATCAGAAAGGTGCATTTTATACCGGAGGAATTAAGGAGCCGTGCATAACAAGCGCAAAAAAATTGCAGGGAAAAGAGATATCCTACAACAACATCCTAGATGCAAACGGGGCGATTGAGTGCATAAAGGAATTCAAGGAGCCGACCGCCGTGATAATAAAGCATGCAACCCCCTCGGGTATAGCATCTGCCAAGGACATCCTAAAGGCATGGGAGGATGCATTCGCCACCGACGAGTATTCACCATTCGGGGGAGTGGTTGCAGTAAACAGGGAAGTAAGCAGGGAATTGGCAGAAAAAATGACAAAAATATTCCTTGAAGTGATAACAGCCCCTTCTTTCAGTGACGGGGCAAAGACATTGCTGTCTGGAAAAAAGAATCTGCGTCTTCTGGAGATTGAAGGGCTGGAAAATACTGACAGAAAAAAAGACATGACATTCAGGAGTGTCGTCGGCGGACTTTTGATGCAGGAAAGGAACATAAAAGAAACAGATACGGGCAAGTGGAAAACTGTGACAGAAAAGAACCCCTCCCGTGAAGATATTCAGTCAATGGCATTTGCAGTCAAATGTGTCAAGCATGTGAAATCAAATGCCGTCGTATTTGTGAAAGGAACGAGAACGGTTGCAATAGGCGGGGGACAGACATCACGTGTGGATGCAAGCTGGATTGCGGTTCACAAAGGCGGTGAAAAGATAAAGGGCTCAATAATGGCATCCGATGCCTTCTTCCCGTTCAGAGATGCCGTGGATGTTGCCGCAGAATCAGGCGTAAAAGCAATCATTCAGCCGGGCGGCTCAATAAGGGATGAAGAGGTAATACGTGCTGCAAATGAACGGGGCATAACAATGATATTCTCAGGTCAGAGGTACTTCCTGCACTGAGCCCGATGAAACACATAATTATTATAAGTTAGTGCTGTATGTACTCATATAAGTGAAATAGGGGCAAATCCCCTATAACCCCATTCCGCCTTCGTTCCTCGGCAA
>CAZSHJ010000101.1:0-1862 GCA_964606745.1 uncultured Thermoplasmatales archaeon
GCTCAACTCAAAGCACCGCTAAATTGTGGCACACCATTTTGCGGATTTTGGTGGAAATGAAAAATGCAAAAAGTAGGGTAGTTAGTTTAAAAAAGATGAAAAAAAGGTTTGAACCATATTTACCTATAAAAAATATGAAAATAAAAAATGGAGAAGGTTTGTTTATGGTGGTGGTCCTGCCTCAAGAAGTTCGTAGAAATTGAAGTAATGCACTGGCTCGTAACAGGCTCTTCTAGTAGAGCTAGCAAACGAGATTACTATCTCACCTGTTTCTGGGCACATCACCCACTGACATAGGCACTGATAGGCTCCAATTGTCGTTACTAATAACATCCAAAAATCTGTTTTACCAGTATATTCCTCACGCAATGCTGCCATGGTACTATTTACATCCAAAGTCCCGTAATATTTCTCGATTTGATTGCTGAGAGCATGATAGTGAATCCAGGGATATACCATACTTGATTTACCCGTTATGGCATCCCATACAGCTCTCAGACCACTTGGATCGTAGCGGATCCTGCCATACTCAACGGCTGCACACGCTGGATCGATATATCCTGGTGTTCTTCGTGTCACATCTTTAATCTGCCAGAACGGATCTGTGCCTTCTACTGAATCGTTCCACGTACCTGCATAGGAAATATTGGCAGTTTGATCAAGTGCATATCCGATAGGAACATTCGCATCTGACAGGACAAAATTTGTGCCGCACGTTCTATTTGAGGACAGAATAGTGATGGCCTCCTCACCCGTGGCACAGCGGTCAAGCACCATTCTCATGCGAAAAGCCGGACTGATACCATGATATGTGATATCCCATGTTAAACATGTATTTTCCCCAACAACAATGCCGTTTTCATTAACCCCATTCCAACTCGTAATGGCTCCAGGATTTTCAGGTGCTGACAGAGATGCATACCCAAATTCAGGAGTACGGACAATCAGAACCATGTTTTCCTGTAGAGGTGTGCCTGTTTCAGGATCCAACACATGAAGGCTCCAGTCCCAGCTTCGCACATGAAGGAGTTTCCCATCTGCTGTAGCATCCCCCCAGAGCGATACTTCGCAACACGCATCGGCAAACGCAATATTAAGCACTGCAGGCATCGTGTTAAGCACTACTACATCATCTAAAGACATGTCTGCACCATCTGCCATGCCCTGCATTTCCTCCTTATATTCAGAGGGCAAATAGTCATCCATAATGTCTCCTATTTCCAAAATCTTCTCGTAAGGAAATCCGGAATCCTCGAAAAATACTAACTGGGTCCGCATGCTTTCCTGTATCTCATCTTTTAACAGAAAGCCGTGTTGGTATCCCATATCATAATAGGAACCATTTAGATGAAGTATTTTAACACCATTTCGTTCCTCAAGCCACCCGCCATCCAATGCACTTACGTTGACAATAGTTGTTTCAGCGTCAAAATATGTTACAAAGTTTTCCACTGCAGAAATAGGGATTAAAAATACTGTTGCAACCAAAAAACACAATGCCATATTTCTACTTATTTTTATCATATGTTTCTACCTTCTCTAAAACATATAATCAACAATTTGTTTAAAAAAGATTTGGCACAGGAGAGTTTAAAACAAAGAAAGTGGAGAAACAGAAATAATAATTTGTTAGGGTGTATTTCCACTGAAAAACTTATTATCAAATTACGCATTATATTGATAGAGAGCAAAATAGTAAACGTGATGGGGGATCGAGGAAAGAGGTGTTTTAATAGCTCTCTACCCTGCCTCAATTCCCTCACCTTAGCATTTCATCCATTGAATTTAAGATTATCGAAATTTTCTGGAGATTATCCTCGAGAGAGATCTACATCAAGAAGGTATAATCAACGCCAGCCCTC
>CAZSHJ010000102.1:0-1701 GCA_964606745.1 uncultured Thermoplasmatales archaeon
ACCTGGATACCTTAAACGACTTCATGGACGAGGAAAATGACTACAAGAATTCCGTCAAGGATATACATTTTCTAGAATTCCTGAGAGATGACGTTGGATTCGACGCCCTCAAGAAAATGGTGAAGCATCCCTTGAAAAATATGAAAATCATGCCTTACTACGGTTGTGTATTGCTTCGACCGCGAGAGGCGGCCATTGATGATGCTGAGGAACCGACCATATTGGCTGATTTAATCAGAGCCCTAGGCGGTGAGGTGGTTGATAACCCATACAAGATAGAATGTTGTGGCTCCTATCATACGATAGACCAAAAGGAATTTATCTCAAAGCGTGCGTACAGAATTTCAAACTATGCAAGGGAGAGGGGTGCGGACGCAATCATGCTTTCTTGTCCGTTGTGTAAATATAACTTGGACGTTAGAGGCAAGGAGGCCGAGGGAATGTTCGAGGGGTATGAGCAGATTCCAATTTTTTACTATACACAGCTCATTGTCGTAGCCCTTGACCTGGACATTGATTCTTGCGGATTCGGGAGCCACGCCGTGGACCCGATAGAATTGCTAATGGAAAAGTTTGAGCGGTTTCATCCACATACACTTGCAAATCCGCCGCGCAGGGTTGACCCCGTGGAGTTGGTGAATAATAATGAGAGAGATTAGAGTTATACTGAATAGGTGATGAAATGGGTGATGCTATGAATCATAATTCCCCTTCGGAAAAACAAGTTCCGAAAATAGAAGGCGATGAAGCTAGCACGTATGAAATATACGTAATGGGAAAACGATATCGTGTCCCGGTTGGATTCACGATAATGAAAGCTATTGAATATGCTGGCTATCAGTACATCAGGAGCTGCGGCTGCAGGGCCGGGTTCTGCGGCTCATGCTCAACGGTCTATCGCATGGAAGGTGAGCAAAAACTCCAATTTACTTTAGCATGCCAGAAACTTGTTGAGGATGGCATGTATCTCGTTCAGATACCTTTTGTACCTGCGACAAAAGAGAAATATGACATCAACGAACTGAGGCCCGAAGAGAACGTCATTCTATCTGTTTATCCGGAAATTGCCCGGTGCGTGTCATGCAACACATGCACGAAATCGTGCCCGCAGGACATCAACGTGATGATGTACATCCAGTGTGCATTAAGGGGCGATATCGAGAAGGCGGCGGAGCTGTCTTTTGATTGCATTCAATGCGGCATGTGTGCCATGAGGTGTCCCGCCGACATAAAGCATTATCATGTGGGGCAACTGGCCAGGAGGCTGCGAGGAAAATATCTCGACCCAAAGTCCAAGAATCTAGAGAGGCGCCTGAGTGAAATAGATGATGGAAAATATGACGGCGAAATGGACGAGTTGGTTAATATGGGGCACGATAAGGTTGTCGAGATTTACCGCGAGAGAAAAATAGAGGCGAAAGGCGAGCTGGAGGGGGGTGACTGAATGGAATTGATTAACGGTTATCCGAAATACATGATGGATTCTATAGGGCTCGTTGAGGAAAAGCGGGAAAAGAACATAGCCGCGGATGTCAAGGCGATGACCCTGGAAGAGCGTGAGGCGGTTCTGAAAAAATACCATCCGGATTACATGGAAGGGACCAGGCGAGAAGTCAAAATCGGAGTTGACAAGGGCAATTTCATGTACAATGGCATTGTTGACCTCATTGAAGCCAGGCCAAAACTCAATCCGAAGGAAGT
>CAZSHJ010000103.1:0-1569 GCA_964606745.1 uncultured Thermoplasmatales archaeon
CCTCTCTTGCAAGCGGTGACGGCTACTTCGCCCCTGCGGCGATGGCGGCAGCATATCACGGTTCTCCTGTTTTTGACATAGGGGAAGATGCTCCAGGAGGATATGAGGCACTGGACAGAATATCAACATGGCTTGATTATGCCGGCGATTATTACCACGGAAGTCGTTCTCTCGGTCATCTGCCTAACATGAATGCACCATTCGATTTGATGGGAGCAATCAAAGATTTCATACAGGATCAGGATGTACCACCTATAGGATTTGACCTTGAGAAAAGATGGTATCTCGAGGCGCATGATGGCATATACGGCAACATAACGGCAAAATATGGCCTTGATTTAGAAGGAAAGGAAGCGTATCTCTTCGTATCGCCACGTGATACCGACATAAGAGATCCGGTCTGCAGGGCAATGACAGGCAACAATTCATATGCAGGACAGATTCCGCTTGAGACGGCAGCAATGTCATCTGCTCTTGTTGTAAGGGATGTGCTCTATCCTGCAATCATATATGCTAATCCGGGCAGAGATGTAACCACTACTCAACTGATGAATTTCCCTGACGGAAGCACATGGACGATGAACAACGGAGAGAGCGCTCCAGCATACTCCTCGCGTGAGATGAAGCAATCTTTCAGTTCTCACGGCAGATTCTATGAAGGGCATGTAATATACGAGAACTGGATAGCAAGGATGAATGAGGGAGTAAGCATAAACTACTACTCCGGACACGGAACCGGTGGAAGCGGTACATCGTTCCAGTACAAGAATGTTGCCGAACAGTTCCCGTATGTGCAATTAAAGCATGAGAACCTGAAGGACTTTACCTGGTGGGATGCATGGCGCGGATACATGTACGATGACAAGCAAACAAAATCACCTAGATGGGGTGGATTCACATGGTACAATGCAAAGGAACCGAATTTGTATGACTTGGTGCACTACAAGTGGTTAGATCAAAATACTGAGAATTTGCACAGCGAGTGGGATTTCTTTATGTCCTGCACAACCGCAGCACATCTCGGTCCGATAGTGTTCCTTGAGCACGGGATGGCATTACACTACGGAAATGCAGGGACGGGATTGTCGCCACAGGAGGATTTACTTGACGACGCCTGGGTACATGACCTGATGGTCAACGGTATGAAGGTTGGTGAGGCATTCTCGAACTATGTATGGCTACACCAGCGCGACTATACCACCGGCGACCCTACTGCAATGTACGGATCTTCATCAATGCAGGTAACAAACCAACAGCTGATATTCGGCGACCCGACAATGATATGCTACAGCCCGGAGTGGACAGAGCCAGTACCAGTGATGCCATAAACTCTCCCCTCTTTCTTTTTCTTTTTTTATTGGGTTTTATATGTAAACAGGTAAATCTAAATTTTTATCACCTTAGTATGGTTGGCTTTATTTATTGCTGTCACGTTGCTAAATTGCGAGCTTTTTAATAGGGAATTAAGGTAGTTCGTGCAAAGGCAATAATGTGCGCAATATGCAAAGTATTGCAATATTAGACCTCTTGCGTAATAACGATTTTGAGCAGCGATTCACTTTCTGAAGT